>SKGJ01000314.1 GCA_007117525.1 Alkalimonas sp. | reverse complement strand
GCCGCTTTAAAAAGCGAAAGCAGCCCTCATCCTCGACGTCTTAATCCATGCTGGAGCTTCTGTTTCTGCTACTGCCTGTCGCCGCTGCCTATGGCTGGTTTATGGGGCGAAACAGTGTCAAACATCAGGAACTGAAAGACCGCACCAACATCACCAAAAACTTATCTTCTGGCCTTAACTTTCTGCTGACTGATCAGGAAGATAAAGCGATTGAGCAACTGCTGCATTTGTTGGATATTGAAGCAGCCACCATCGATACCTACCTGGCACTGGCCAATTTATTTCGCCGGCGGGGTGACTGGGACAAAGCCATCCGCATTCACGAAAAACTGCATCAACTGAAGCTGCCAAAATCTCAGGCCCGGCAGATCCAGTTTGAGCTGGCTAAGGATTACCAATCGGCAGGCCTGTACGATCGGGCAGAAAAACTATTGGTGCCGCTGGTTCGGCAAGAGCCGTTGCAAGAAGCCTCGTTAAAGTACTTGATTGCCCTTTACATCAGCACCCATGAATGGGGCAAAGCTTTGCAGTTAACAGACGCGGTTGCTGCAACAAGCTCAAACAGCTTACGGCTGGCGTTGGCCAACATCGGCTGCGAGCAATTAAAGCAAGAAGAGGAAGAGCGAGCCAGTCAGGCGCTGCAAAGCCTGGCTGAGAAATACCCCAAAGCAATACGGCCCAGATTCGAGCTGGCAGAGCTGTTGCTTGCCAATCAGCAGTCGAAACAAGCATTTGCCTTATACAAAGCCATTTTGCATGACAAGCCGCAGTGGGCAGCCGATATTCTACCATTGGCGAAACGCTGTCAGGTATCGGATGAAGACTGGTACTCCTTGTTGTCGCAATTGAGCCATAAGCACAACAACATCAGTGCCCACATCGAGTTAGCGGGCTGGCTGTTGCAGCATGGCTCGGACAAAGCGGCTGAGCAATTGCTACTCGATAAGCTGCAACAACAACCAAATATTCGCCTGTTCCGCACCTTACTTGAGCAGCGTAAACAAAGCACAGCTCAAGGCGCGGATGCACTGGAGTCGGTGACTGAGCTGGTCGCCAATTACCTGGATAAAAAAGTTTTGTACAGCTGCCGCAATTGTGGTTTTAAAACCCGGCAGCACTACTGGTTGTGCCCATCCTGCCAGCATTGGGAGACGGTGGAGCCAATCAGTGGCATTGATGGTCGTTAAGGAGTTGCCATGTCTGCTACCCACCCGGTGGTGGTTGCGCTGGATTTTGACCAGCAGCAAGCCGCTTTAAACTTTGTCAGCCAATTGGATCCGGGCTTATGCCGCCTGAAAGTTGGCAAAGAGATGTTTACCCATTTTGGCCCGGATTTTGTCAAATGCCTGCACCAGCAGGGCTTTGATGTGTTTCTGGACTTAAAATTTCACGACATACCCAATACCGTGGCAAAAGCCGTTGCGGCGGCGGCGGATCTTGGTGTCTGGATGGTCAATGTTCATGCCAGTGGTGGCCGCCGCATGATGGAAGCCGCAGTGAACAGCCTGGAAGGCTTTGGTGCCGATAAACCTTTGTTGATTGGCGTCACCGTGCTGACCAGCATGGCACAAAGTGATTTACTTGAGCTTGGTATCCAGCAAACACCGGAGCAGCAGGTGGAGCGGCTGGCGTCCCTGGCACACAGCAGTGGTCTGGATGGTGTGGTGTGCTCGGCGCATGAAGCCGCTATGCTGAAGCAGCAACTGGGGCAGGGATTCAAACTGGTTACACCGGGGATCCGTCCTGCCGGCAGCAGCCAGGACGATCAGCGCCGAATTATGACACCGGCTGAAGCTAAAGCCGTCGGCGTCGATTACATGGTGATAGGCCGTCCTATTACCAAAGCCGCCGATCCGGCTGCGGCACTAAAGGCTATACTGAACGAGTTGAGTTAAACACAGGGGAGGGTGCCTTAACGCGTGGAAGCCATAAATCTGACCATTCTGGTGATCGGTGCGCTCTTTTTAATCAGCATCGTCGCTACTCTTATCTCGGCCCGTATCGGGGCACCTATCCTGTTGGTCTTCCTGATCATCGGCATGTTGGCCGGTGAACAGGGCCTGCTTGGCATCACCTTTAATAACCCGCAAGTTGCCTTTCTGATTGGCTCGATAGCTCTGGTCATTATTTTGTTTGATGGCGGCATGCGAACCCATCCCGAGCGTTTTCGGGTTGCTCTGGCGCCAGCCGCCATGCTGGCAACACTTGGCGTTGTGGTTACCTGCACCATTACCGGTCTCGCCGCTGCCTGGTTGCTGGACTTGCACTGGCTGCAGGGCTTGCTGCTAGGCGCCATTCTTAGCTCTACCGATGCTGCGGCAGTTTTTTCCATTTTCCAGTCTCGTGGCATACGGATCAAAGAGCGGGTCGCTTCAACGCTGGAAATCGAGTCTGGCAGCAATGATCCGATGGCTGTGATGCTGACAGTCACCCTGGTTGGGGTTCTGGCTGAGTACACTGCGCTTGATTGGTCGGTGCTGATCGTCTTTTTAAAACAGGCCATTATCGGTGGTGCCATTGGCTTTGGAGCAGGGCGCCTGTTTGTGTTTTTATGCCGCAAACTGCCACTCAGTTTTGCCTTTTTCCCATTGCTGGCCGTCGCTTGCTGCATCTCGGTTTTTGCCCTGACCACGCAATTTGAAGGCAGTGGTTTTTTGGCGGTGTATTTGATGGGGTATCTGGTTGGCAATGCGCGCTTGCCCCAGGTGCTCTATATTTTGCGGGTGCATGATGGCCTGGCCTGGCTCAGTCAGATTGTGATGTTCCTGATGCTGGGCTTGCTGGTGGTGCCCAGTCAGCTGCTGGAACATTTGCTGCCAGCCTTGGCGATTGCTGCGGTGCTGATCTTCATCGCCCGGCCGCTGGCGGTGCTCCTGAGCCTGATTCCCTTTCACTTTCCGGCCAAAGATCAGCTGTTTATCAGCTGGGTCGGGCTGCGTGGTGCTGTGCCCATCATTCTGGCGCTTTTTCCCTGGCTGGCGGGCGTGCCGGATGAGCATCTGTACTTCAACGTTGCTTTTGTCATTGTGATTGTCTCGCTGGTGTTTCAGGGCTGGACCATTTCACCGGTGGCCCGTTGGCTAAAACTGGAGGTACCGAAAGAGTCCGGCCCGGATCAGACCATGCCGCTTGATGCCATTGC
>SKGJ01000108.1 GCA_007117525.1 Alkalimonas sp. | reverse complement strand
GCGGCGGCGCTTGATGCCCAGCTGATGACCGGCCTGCCGCCCGCCATCACCGCCAGCACCGGCATGGACGCCTTAACGCACGCGGTTGAGGCCTTTGTCTCACGCAACGCGACCCGAACCACCGATCAGCAGGCACTGACCGCAGCCAAAGCCATCTTTAATTATTTACCGCGCGCTTACCAGGATGGGGCCAATCTTGAAGCGCGCCAGCAGATGGCTGAAGCAGCACATTTAGCCGGTAAAGCTTTTACTGTAGCCGGTGTCGGTTACATTCATGCCATTGCCCATCAGCTGGGCGCCTATTACCACCTACCGCACGGTCTGGCCAATGCCATGGTGATGCCGTCGGTGCTTCAGTACTCCGAGCCCAAAGCCCGCCGGAAAATGGCGCTGATGGCCAAACACTGTCAGCTGGCAGACGCTGAAGCGACTGAGCAAGAAGCGGCTCAGGCCTTGATAACAGCCATTCATCAGCTCAATCAGGATTTTGGCATTGCCGACAAGGTCGCCGAATTGCAATCGGCCGATATCCCGGCCATCGCCCGTGCAGCGCTTAAAGAAGCCCGTTTTACTTATGCAGTGCCGCGCTATCTGAACCAACAAAGTGCCGAGCAACTGATAAGTCAGCTATTGCCAACGGCTACGGCTGCCTAAGCAGGAAATCCAGGGCACCCCCAATGGCTGCTTGCTGCGCCTGAATGCAGTTTTCCGGTGTGCTGCGCGGGCTATCTGGATAGACTTCGGTGGTGGTAACAAAAGCGGCATCCGTCATGCCGGCGCAAAGGCCTGCTGCTTTGGTGTCGTACAAGATAACGCCAGGCTGCACCACCGGCTCCCCAATCAAACAGCCCTGTTCATCCGGCTCGGCTATATGGGTTACTTTCGCCACCGCCTCATTAATGGCTTGCTGAAAATCAGCGGCCGGCTGTTTGGTATCGCCAACCAGATAAAAACCATCCGGAATGTTCCAGTTGGTATTCACAGTGCCGTCACGGGCGGCTTTGGCCGGGCGAAACTCGCTGTTGTCGCTGTCGGTGGTTTCGTGCAAGTCGATGTGCGCCAGCCAGTGCTTGCTTACCGAGTGCACATAGGCCATGGCCAGCGCCGATTCAGCCACCGGGCTGTTGCTGATAAAGGAGCGATTGGGATCAAGCGCTTTGGGGTTCCAGCGGTTGATGGTTTCATAGCCCCAGGGGCTTAAACATGGCAGCACCAAAAGGTTGAATGCCTGGCTGTACTCAGACGCCTGCTGCTGCAAAAACGCCAAAGCACCCTGCACCCCACTGGTCTCATAGCCATGCACGCCCCCCGTCACCAACACAGAGGGTTTGGCCGGATCCCACACACGGCTTTTCACTGCATACAGCGGGTACTCGCTGGCACCCAAGGAGCGGTAATCGAGCTGGCCGTAACAAACCAGCTCAAAGCCGCCGGGCAATGCGTCCAGCTCACTGGCCACTTGCTGCAGATAGCTGCGCTTGATGCTTTGCTGGCTTAACCACAGCGCTCTTTCCGCCTCACCCCAAGGGGTGCCTACCGTGCCAATGGCATAAATCGATTCGGTCATCACAATTCACTTTTGCAAAAAAAACCAATGCTACACCATGATGCATGCCAGAAACAGAGGCCAAGATCCACGCTCAACTGGGTTTCGGCTATCAGCCATGATAAAATGCTGAAGCTTGAACAATCCCCCAAACCACCAACAGAGTTCTGCTATGCGCGTGCTGATCCGGTTCTTTTTTCGTGTTGTCCGTCTTATCCTCACCCCCTTTATGCTTATTGCTGAAAAGCTCAGCACACCCGCTCCGATAAAACGGCAGCCCGAAGCCCAGGCTGAGGTCGATGCCGCCTGCCAGCAACTGGCGTTGTATCAGTTTGCGGCCTGCCCTTTTTGCATCAAGGTCCGCAAAGAAATCGCCCGGCTTGCCCTGCCCATCGAAAAGCGCGATGCGCAACACAACACAGCTTTCAAAGCTGAGCTTGAAGCTGGTGGTGGCCGGGTGAAAGTGCCCTGTTTGCGTATTGAGCAAGCACAGGGCGAGGTAGTATGGCTGTATGAGTCCAACGACATTATCGCCTACCTGCAACAACGCTTTGCTGCGTAACACCTCAGCACCTCTGAGTTGATTTGGTCACCATTTGTACTAAGATTGAACGATTCCGTTAAATTTTGGTGCTTTTTATGGCCGTTGACCTTGGCAAGCCGCCACGAATTCTGGTGGTGCATGGTGTGCAAACCGGCAGCAACGCAAGCATTCAACTGGCACAACAGGTACAAGCCCTGATTGATCCGGTGTTAGCCGCCAGTCATATTCGTGAAGACTACCAGGTGCTGCAATACCTGTACGAAGATACCAACGACGCGCACCCAACGGTGCAACTGGCGAAGCAACTGGCTAGCGCGATTGCCAAAGGCCGCCCACTTCGCCGTAGGGCCTTGACCATGACGGTGGACTTAATCGGTGATGTGGTGATTGCCGCTGGCCAGGGCAGCACAGCCGCTACCATCCGCGCAGGCCTGCGGCAAAAAATTCTGGACTCTCATCAACAAGGGCACCGCGTGTTGCTGCTGGCACACAGTTTAGGCAGCTTTTACGCCTTGCAGGTGCTGAATGAAATGCTGGCAGAGCCCGGCTTGTTTGCCGGCGAGGATCGCCGCTTCTGGCCCGTACAGGGTCTGGTAACCCTGGGCAGTCCGCTCGGGCTGGCACTGACGCTGGGCCCATGGCAAATTTTCCCCAAAATTGAGCTGAACCCTGTGCCTGCTGCGCATGAGCGTCTGCCCTGGCACAATTTTTACAGTCGGCATGATCCCATCGTCAGTGGCCGGGTGTTTGGCAATAAAGTTCAGGTAGCAGGCACCGAGGGGCCCGTCGAGTTACGCTACCGCCAGGGCTGTGATGCCAAAGGTTGGTTGCTGCATGGTCACTATGTCCATACCGGCCAGCGCTGGTTACTGGCCCATACCGCCTACTGGCAGGATCCTTCGTTGGCTATGCGCCTGGTGGCAATGCTATGGGGGTAAGATGAAAATTGTGTTTTTAGCGGTATTACTCAGTGTATCGGCTTGCAGCATTGTGCATTACACCGCCGAGACAGACTTCCCCGATACCGAGCCAGGCGCGGCTGTTTTGCATTACCGTCAGGGC
>SKGJ01000159.1 GCA_007117525.1 Alkalimonas sp. | reverse complement strand
CACTCAGGCTACTGGCTTTTTGACCATGCAAGGCTGCATCCAATCCCAGATGCTCCAGCAACAAGGCCGCACGCGCTTTCAGGTCAGGCACTTTTTCATTGGCAAAGCGGGCAATCAGCAGCACATTATCCAACACCGACAAGTAAGGGATCAGATTCAGTTGCTGGAAAACCACCCCAATCTGCCGGGCACGGAGCGTATCACGCTTGGATGGCGACAATCGGTGCATCGCGGTTTGTTGCAGCCACAACTCGCCTTCATCCGGTGTGGTGATGCCACTTAACAAGTTCAGCAGGGTGGTTTTGCCCGAGCCCGAGGCACCGCGGATAAATAAATGCTGCCCGGCTTCCAGCTGCAACTGAGCCAGAGCCAGCTGCCAGCCTTGCTTGCCTGGCCAGCGAAAACGCAGATTTTTGAGCTCAATGACATATTTTTTCGGCTTGTCGGTCACCTGTGCAGCACCCTTCATGGTAAGATGTGTGGGACGTTTATACCAAAGATCAGGAGTAAGCTCCAATGATGCGTGTTCTGTCTATAGCAATCCTGTTGCTGTCTGTCGCATTTACTTCCGCCCAGTTGCAGGCTGATGAGGTGCGCACCCTGGAATGGACCGATCTGATGCCCGAAGATGATCTGGCTCTGTTGGAGAGCCTGCCCGACATTGAGCATGACTACAGCCAGCCCTCGCCTTTTGACGATGCCTCGGACGATCCCTACGCCAGCTTATGGCAACAAGTTCTAACCTCAACCCGGGTGCGGGATGAGTTCAACAATCAGCGGATCCGCCTGCCCGGTTTTATTGTGCCGCTGGAGTTTGACCAAAACCAGAATGTCACCAGCTTCTTTTTAGTGCCTTACTTCGGTGCCTGCATTCATGTGCCGCCACCGCCACCAAACCAGATTGTCTACGTCACCAATGCCCGTGGTTTAACGGCCGACATGATGTACACCCCGTTTTGGATCACCGGCACCCTGACCACGGATTCAATGAGTCATGATCTGGCATTTGCGGCCTACAGTCTGGAAGCCGATCACATCGAAGAGTACAGCTGGTAAGTTATTCCAGAAAAAAAGCGCCGACCGGCGCTTTTTTTATATGGGATTGTCCAGGTTGAATACAACCCAACTTTAGAAGCGAATACGGCCTTCACGTAAGGTAGCCGTTCCCATGCCCTGACGGTCATTAACGACCCACTGCACCTGCACCCGCTCAAGTGCAGGCATCAATTGAATCAGCGACAAATCCAAATACTGCAACCGGGCCGGATTATGGCACAGCAGGGTAAAGTTGGCGTAAAAATCACCATGATTCTGATGGCCTGGCCGGGTTAAATCGGTACTGGAATCGGCCTGTTCAACCTGACAGCCGGTATCCCGGTTCAGCTCGAACCAACGGCCAGTGGCCAGCATACTCAAAGCAGACTGAACTTCCCGCTGCTGCTCATCGGTTGAAGGCGCGTGTTCAAAGCCAACAATGTTGTAGGCGGCAGTTTGCAGCGCAACAATGGCCTCATTGCCTTCCAACACAAAAGTCAGTAAGGCTTCGCCATGCACATGGGCGCCAAGCTGGGTAAAGTCATCGTCGTGATGATGATCGTGATCATGGCTGTGCTGATGGTCGTGCTCGTGTTGATGGTCGTGCTGATGGGCATGTTCATGCTCATGCTCATGCACATGCTGAGGTTCAGCATAAGGAGCCGCCTCATGCTGATGCGAATGGCTGTGATCATGAGCCAATGCCTGAGCGCCAAGCGCCAAGCTGCTTGCCAAAGCGGTTGCCAATAAAGTAGTTGACGTCGTCATGGCCAGAATCCTTTGTTGATGTTGTCAATTTGTATCATACGCTGCTGTCAGGCCGTTGCAAAGTACTAGGCCGTGTTGACCTAGCCACGGCGCTTGCTAAAGTGTTTTTCTTGCAGCTCCTGCCGCTCTTTGGCATCCAGGCACAGCTCCGCGGTTGGCCGGGCCAACAAACGTTTGAGCCCAATCGGCTGGCCCGTCTCGCTGCAAAAGCCATAGTCTTTACTGGCAATGCGATCCAGCGCCTGCTCAATTTTGCGCAGCAAAAAATACTCCCGCTCAACCAGCCGCAAGCTTTGGCGGTTTTCTTCTTCAATCAACGCCCGGTCCAACTCGTCCGGCTCTGTTTCTCTGCTGCCTAACTGCTGCTTACTTTGCTCTATCCGCTGTTGCAGTGTTTGCCGCTGCTCACGCAGCAGCTGCTCAAAGTAATGCAGCTGGGTCGCATTCATGTAGTCTTGCTCTGGCATCGCCAGCAATTGCTGTTCGGTTAGCATGACACCCTCCACCAATAAGTAACAATATAACATAACATCAAGAGCAGCTTAGTCGCCAACAGATTTTGCATGATCGCAATGCCATAACAGTACGTAACCTTAAATACGTTGATTACCGGACAACCGCCATGCCCCGTCTTGTAGTATTACTGGGTGACCAGCTCAGCCCTGCCGTTGCCAGCCTGAGAGCGGTCGAACCGGACGATGTGATTTTGCTGGCCGAAGTGCAGCAAGAAGCCAGCTATGTGCAGCACCACAGCCATAAACTGGTGCTTATTTTTAGTGCCATGCGTCATTTCGCTCAAACCTTACAACAGCTTGGGCACCAGGTGCTCTACCTCAAATTTGGTGAAGCCCCTACAGTCACCAGTCTGACGGATGCTGTTGCTTACGCGCTCAAGCAGCATCCTGAGCTGACTGAGCTGCTGATTACCGAGTGCGGTGAGTACCGGTTGGAGCAAGAAATCGCCCGCTGGCAGCAACAGTTTGACCGGCCAGTACAACAACTCATCGACGACCGCTTTTTGTGCACAAGGGAGCAATTTGCCCACTGGGCTAAGGATCGGCAGCAATTTCGGATGGAGTACTTTTACCGTGAAATGCGACGCTTTACCCGCTTGCTGATGACCGATCAACAACAGCCGGAAGGGGGGAAGTGGAATTACGACAAAGCCAACCGCAAGGCCTGCCCACCGGATCTTGAGCAGGTGCCACCACTGCAGTTTGAACCCGATGCCATCACCCAGGACGTCATTGCACTGGTTGCTGAGAAGTTTCCAAACAACATGGGCGATGCCCACCAATTCCGGCTCGCCGTCACCGGCAAAGAGGCCCGGCTAGCATTTTTGCACTTTG
>SKGJ01000154.1 GCA_007117525.1 Alkalimonas sp. | reverse complement strand
ATCCTGCAGGAAAACATCGACATCGTGCCGCTGTACCTGGCAAAAGAGCGCCCTGTGGTCAAGCGTGATGGCACTCTGATTATGGTGGATGACGATCGCATGCCGATTGAAGCCGGCGAGGTGATTGAGCAAAAATCGGTGCGTTTTCGCACCCTCGGCTGCTACCCACTGACCGGCGCCATTGAGTCCACCGCCAACACGCTGGAAGGCATTGTCGAAGAAATGTTACGGGCCCGCACCTCTGAGCGTCAGGGACGGGTGATTGATCAGGATCAGTCCGGGATGGAACTGAAAAAACGCGAGGGGTACTTCTGATGAGCAGCACCGTTTTGGAAAACACCAGCTTAGAGCAGCAACTCAATGAGCTCGGCATTCGCGGCTACCTGCAACAGCATCAGGACAAAAGTCTGCTGCGGGTGCTGACCTGTGGCAGTGTCGATGATGGCAAAAGCACCCTGATTGGCCGTCTGCTGCACGACAGCCAGCAACTGTATGACGATCAGCTGGATGCGTTAAAACGCGATCACAAAGGCCGCAACAGCGAAGGCGAGCTGGAACTGGCGATGCTGGTGGATGGCCTGCAGGCCGAGCGTGAACAAGGCATCACCATCGACGTGGCCTACCGTTACTTTTCCACCACCAAACGCAAGTTTATTCTGGCCGATACGCCGGGCCATGAGCAGTACACCCGCAATATGGCCACCGGCGCTTCCAACGCCGATGTCGCTATCTTGCTGGTCGATGCCCGCCATGGCGTGCTGACTCAGACCAAGCGGCACAGCTTTATCTGTGCCTTGCTCGGCATCAAGCATTTTGTGGTCGCCGTCAACAAGATGGATTTGATTGGTTATGCTGAAACCGAGTTTAGCCGCATCAAAAAAGACATTCTGGCCATTACCACCCAGTTGCAGGTGCCGCAAGTCGATGTGGTGCCGCTCAGCGCACTGAAAGGCGAGAACATCATGAGCCTGTCGGCCAGCATGCCCTGGTACCAGGGCCAGCCACTGCTGCCTTTGCTGGAAACACTGCCGGTGCCGGATCGCAGCGGTCAGCACAGCCGCTTCCCGGTGCAGTACGTCATTCGGCCCGATCTGAACTTCCGTGGCTTTGCCGGTACCCTTACCGGTGGCCGGTTGGCGGTGGGGCAAACGGTAAAAGTCTATCCTTCCGGTCAGCAAAGCACCATTCGCAGCATTGAAACCTTTGCGGGCGCCCAGCCTTCGGCCGAGGCTGGTGAAGCTGTGACCCTGACGCTGCAGGATGAAATCGACATCAGCCGCGGCGACTGGCTGGTGCCGGTGGAAGAAAGCATCACCCAAAGCAACCGAGCCCTGGCCTATCTGGTGTGGTTTAACGAGCAGCCGTTGCAACAAGGCCGTTTGTACGACCTGAAACTGGCCAGCCGCAAAAGTTCGGCCAGCATCAGCAAGCTGGACCATAAAATGAATATCAATACGCTGCAAAAGGTCGAAGCCGACAGCGTGCAGATGAACGACATTGCCCTGGTAGAGCTGGAGCTGACCGAAGTGCTGCCACTGGATACCGCCAGTGAGCATCCGGGCACCGGTAACTTTATCCTGGTCGACAGGCTGAGCAACGCCACGGTCGCCGCTGGCCTGGTGCAAACCGTGCTGGCCACCGAGCAAGCCAGTGTACCGGCCAATTTTTCTGACTTTGAACTAGAGCTCAACGCCCTGATCCGTAAACACTTCCCGCACTGGCAAGCGGCCGATTTATCGGCATTGAGTCAGGCGCTATCGGCCCCGGATCGGTCATGACGCTGCAGCAGCTTGGGGTGATAGGCCTGTTGCTGACGCTGATCGCAGGTCTTATCTTTAGCAAACGCTCGCCGGCCTTATGGTTTGGCGGCGCTTTGCTGCTGAGCTATCTGGTTGGCTGGAAGCCGCTGGAAAAAGCGCTGACCAACTTCAGCAACCCCTCGCTGATCACCTTGATGCTGTTGCTGCTGGTCTCGCTGGCGATTGAAAAGTCCCAGCTGGTGAGCTGGCTGAGCCGCAGCTTTTCCGGCCAGAACCTCAGTCTGGTAGTCGCCAGACTCAGCCTGGCCAGCGGCTTTTTGTCGTCCTTTGTCAACAACACCGCTGTGGTCTCCACCCTGATGGCGTCGTTGCGCCAGCACCCGCACTTTGCCGCCTCCAGATTGCTGATCCCGTTGTCCTACAGCGCCATTTTGGGCGGCATGCTGACCTTGATCGGCACCTCCACCAACCTGATTGTCAATGGCTTTGTTGAAGAAGCCGGCCATGCCAGTCTGGGCTTTTTTGATTTTACCCTGCTGGGTTTGATTGCCTTTGGCACCGGCTTGCTGGTGCTGATGGTAGGGGCGCACTTTTTGCCTGACACCGGCAAAGACGAACAGACAGCCGCACCTTATTACGTCAGCGCCCGGCTTGCAGAGGACAGTCAGCTGATTGGCAAAAGCGTCAGCGACAACGGTTTGCGTGAGCTGCAGCAGCTGTTTTTGGCCGAAATTCAGCGTGGCGAGCAGCTGATTTGCCCGGTCAAGCCCGAGACGATGTTGGAGCCCGGTGATGAACTGCATTTTGTCGGCGACTTGCAGGCCGTATCCAAACTGCAGAACTTTCCCGGCCTGACAATGGTGCCCGGTGAAGCCGAGCACAGCGGCGAGTTGATGGAAGCAGCCATTAGCTACAGCTCCAAACTGGTTGGCAAAACCCTGAAGCAGGTGCGCTTTCGCGAGCAGTACAATGCGGCGGTGATCGCCGTGCGCCGTGGCCATGAGCGCTTAAACGGTGGCCTCGGCAATCTGGTGCTGCATGCCGGCGATGTGCTGATCCTGGCCACCGGCAAAGACTTCCCCGGCCAAAATGAGCTGGGACAGGATTTTATTTACGTCAATGGCCTGGCCATCAGCCAGCCGCTGCCGGCCAAACGCAGCCACTGGGTGCTGGGCAGCTTTGCGCTAACCCTGGTGCTGTCCATTCTGGAGTTGGTACCGCTGGTAAAAAGCCTGCCGGTGCTGCTGGTGCTCTATCTGGCCAGCTCGGTGATTAGCGTCAACGAACTGAAGCGTCGTTTTCCACTGGAGCTCTTTATCATTGTTGGCTCGGCCATTGGTCTGGCGCAGTTGATGATCCAGTCCGGCGTGGCCGGCATGATTGCCGGAGGCCT
>SKGJ01000329.1 GCA_007117525.1 Alkalimonas sp. | reverse complement strand
GAACGAAAACGTGGCGGCATGGCCGGGTTGGATGATGCATCGAACTGTGACATAACGAAATCTCTACCTGTTGAGTGAATGGGATCAGCCGACAGCTTCGGCCGGTGTAAGCGCAGGAGCCGCTTCCTCTTGCTGCTGTTCATCCGTCTTTTCATGGATGTACAAGGACTCCAGCTGCTCTTTGCTGATCTGCTCCCTGTTGGCATCGATCTGGACTTTGCCATCCATCATGCCAATAAAGCGATCACCGTATTGCAAGGCGACATCCAGATGGTGCAAGGTGCAGACCACGGTCAGCCCCCGCTCTTTGGTGACTTCCCACAGCAGTTCCATCACTTCACGGCCCGACTTCGGATCCAGGCTGGCAATGGGTTCATCCGCCAGCACGATCGGCGGCTCTTGCATTAACATCCTCGCGATGGCGACCCGTTGCTGCTGGCCTCCGGACAGCTGATCGGCTTTTTCGCCGGCTTTGTGCGCCAGTTTGACCCGCTCCAGACAGGCCATGGCTTTATCCCGGTTGGCTTGGCTGGCAAAAGGAGCCATGCAGCTCAGCAGGCCAAAACGCTCTTTGCCAAGGGCGCCATAGAGCACATTTTGAAACACACTCAGATTGCCCACCAGGTTAAAGCGCTGAAACACCACCCCAACCTGACTGCGCATGGCCCGCACTTCATGACGTTTGGCCTTGATCATCGACTGCCCCTGAATGTGGATATCCCCGGAGTCAATCGGCGTCAGACCACAGATGCTGCGCATCAGTGTGGACTTGCCACAACCATTGGCGCCCAGCAGAATGACTCCTTCGCCTTGCTGCACCGACAGGTTGATGCCCTTTAACACATGATTCTCTGCAAAGCGCTTATGCACGTCGCGGACACTTATAACAGACATAATTCGTACCTCGGAACAGAAACGGGCTGGCATCAGGCCAACCCGTTCATCATCAAAAAAACCATTAATCTAGTGGATAACCCACCAACGCATAAGCCCGGGTGATGCGATCGTATTCGGCTTCAGTCAAGTCGTTGACGAAACGGGCGCCCCGGTACTTTCTGCGCTCCCCCGGATTTAAAATGGCATCCAGCAGGGCTTCACTGTGCTCCATCATCTTGTCGCTGACATAAGCCACGCAGCTGTCGTCAATGCCACCCCGAGCGACAAAAATATCCCGTGGCATGGTGTCGCTTTCAGCAATCACCCGGTAACGGCCATTTGGATCGCGTTCCTGCAAGCGCTCAACATCACGGACACCGCTGCCCATGGCATCAACATCGCGGTTGATCAAAGCTTCAAAGCGAGCGCCATCCAGAAGCATCAAACGCAGGTCACGGTTGATGTTCAGGCCAGCTTCGTGCAGCATTTTGCTGGGCACAATGTGGCCGGTGGTTGAGCCTGGATCTTTCAGTGCAACCCGCTTGCCTTTTAAGTCCTGCAGGCTGTAAATGCCGCTGTCTTCGTGCACGACAAAGGCAGTGCCGTAGTTGGTGCGCTCAATACCCACCATCATTTTGACGGGCTGACGCGCACGCATCACGGCGTACTCCGATGGGCCGGCCAGGATCATATCCACCTGATTGAATTGCAAGGCATTGACGGCAGCAGTGCGATCACTCACCGGAAAGAAACGCACCTCCAGTCCCAGCACTTCCGTCAGTTTTTGCTGAAACTCGCCATAAGTCCGCACCATTTCTTCCATGCCTTCGATGCCGGTATCGGCAAAACGTAAGGTGGCAGGGCAGCTGGCTGGTGCCGAGGCAAGGGCCGGCAGCGCCGTAAACGAAGAGACAGCAACCAGGGTTGCCAGCAGTTTTTTGATTGTCATAGCAGTAGCTCCATGTGTTGAATTAACCAGCAATTGTTAACGGAGCACCCTAACGTTCAAAGATGACACTAAGATGACAACTGCATGAAAGCTTGAGGCGCCTCTTCACTGTCATTTAATTGTCATCTAACTATCGTAAAACTGTCACAGTGCTGCGCTTTAATGGGCACCAGTTTGCTAGTGTCCGTTCCGGTCTGCCTGAGCGTGAGCAGCGAAAACCAAAACCAACCACTCAACTTGCTTATGGGATCCGTATGAAAACTCCATTTAAAATCACTGCCGTAGCTGCTGCTGTTGCTTGTGTTACTTTTGCTGATTTCGCTCTGGCGAAAGACATCAATGTTCGTGGCCGGATGCATCTGGATACCGCAGCCTACGACTCCGATGTCACTGAACTGGGTTCAAGCACTGCGGTTCGTCGTACCCGTCTGGGCATGAATGGCAAACTGAACGACACTTGGTCTTTCCAGATTGAGTACGATTTTGCAGAAAACGGCACCAGCGCCAACGACGTCTATCTACGCCGCTCACTGTCCGGTGGCAACCTGACCATTGGTCAAGTCAAGGTCCCTATGGGCCTGAACGAGCTGACCAGCTCCAACGCCATCACCTTTATGGAGCGTGCGTCCAGCAGCAACATCACTGCAGACAGCCGTCGCCTGGGTGTGCGTTATGACCGAGCTGCCGACAACGTCTTGTTCCAGAGCATGCTCTATACCCGCGGTATTGGCAGTGGTCGTGACTCCAGCGCCGATGCCCCTATGGGTGTTGCCGGACGTTTGGTATTCACCCCGGTGACCGGTGACAACCTGCAGCATTTAGGTGTCTCAGACGCGGCCGAAGATCGTGGTGATTACAACAGCCTGCGCTACCGTGACCGTCCTGAAATTCGCCCGGCCGATATCCGTCTGATCGATACCGGCAACCTAACCGATGTCGACTCCACCTTCAAATACGGCCTGGAAGCAGCTTACCAGGCGGGTTCCTTCTCTGTTGAAGCCGAGTACCTGTCGAACAATGTCCGCCGCAGCGACAACGACAACGTCACCTTCGATGGTTTCCATGTGCAGATGAGCTACATTCTGACTGGCGAAAAACGCGGTTACCGTGGTGGTAACTTCCGCGGTGTCAGCCCGAAAGGCGATGGCGGCGCCTGGGAAGTGGCCGTGCGTTACAGTGAAACCAGCCTGAGCGATGGCGCTGTGGTTGGCGGTGAGCAAAGCAACATCACCTTTGGTCTGAACTATTACGCAACCTCCAATGTCCGCTTTATGGCCAACCTGATTTTTGCCGACATCAAAGACGGTGTGAACGGTGACGAGAAGCCAAAAG
>SKGJ01000170.1 GCA_007117525.1 Alkalimonas sp. | reverse complement strand
TGGCAGAGTGATGGCCAGGCTTTGCTGCATGTTGAGGCCGGCCACAATTGGCACCAGTTGGTGTGCTGGACGGTTGAGCAAGGCCTGTGGGGGCTGGAGAATCTGGCGTTAATCCCTGGTTCGGTCGGGGCGGCACCGGTACAAAACATCGGGGCTTACGGCGTTGAGCTGGCCGACCGCTGTGGCTATGTCGAATTCTTTCGTTGGCAAACACAGCAGGTCGAACGCTTGACGCCTGCTGATTGTGGTTTTGGCTATCGGGACAGTGTGTTCAAAGGCGAGCTGGCAGGGAAGGGGGTGATTACTGCGGTTGGCCTGATGTTGAGCCGAGCGGCAAAGCCGGTGCTCAGCTACCAGGGCCTGGACCAACTGCCAGCAGATTGCAGTCAACAACAGGTGCTGAATACCGTCGTCGCTATACGCCAGTCAAAACTGCCAGATCCTGCCGAGCTCGCCAATTGCGGCAGCTTCTTTAAAAACCCTTTGTTGCCCGACAAAACGGCGCAGGCTTTAAAAGTGCGTTATCCAGCGCTGCCCGTATTTCGTCAGGGCAATGGCAGCAGCAAGCTTTCGGCGGCCTGGTTAATTGACCAGGCCGGCTTCAAAGGAAAAAAATTGGGCGATATCGGCTGTTACAACCGTCAACCGCTGGTGTTGGTGAATTACGGCGAGGGCACGGCTGAGCAACTGTTGCAGTTGATTGAAGCCATCCAGCTGCAGGTGCAAGCCCGGTTTGGAGTGGCGCTGGAGCCCGAGGTGCGGTTGCTGGGGCGGCCGGACTGGGAGGCAAGCCCGTCATGAGCGCCTCAGGTGGCTGGCAAGTTCAGCGACAACTGCTGCACTATTTAAGCGATGGACGTTTTTACTCCGGTCGCTGGCTGGGTGAGCAATTGCAACTCAGCCGAACGGCCATCGCCAACCATATGCAGCAGCTGCAACAGTTAGGGCTGGATATTTTTAGTGTCAAAGGCAAAGGGTATCGGTTGGCAGCGCCACTGCAACTGCTGGATTCTGAGGCGATCGCGCAATGGCAGCAGCCGGGTGCCGCGCCGATCGATGTTCTGTCCATTACGGACTCAACCAACAGCCAGTTGATGCAGCGATTGCAGCAAGGGGAGAGTCTTCCAGCCGGCCAGGTGTTGGTGTCTGAAGCGCAAACTGCAGGTCGAGGACGGCATGGGCGCCAGTGGTTTTCCCCTTTTGCCGCCAGCTTGTCTTTTTCGATGGTGTGGCAACTCGAACAGGGCATTCAGGCTGCCATGGGGTTGAGCTTGGTGATTGGTGTGGCGGTGGCTGAGCTGTTGGAAAGCGATTACCAGTTGGCTGTCCAGTTAAAGTGGCCGAATGATGTCTATTGGACGGGCAAAAAATTAGCTGGCATTCTAATCGAATTATCCGGACAGAGTGATGGTCGTTGTCAGTTGGTCATTGGCATCGGGATCAATGTGCAATTGCCACCACAGCAAGCAGCGCAGAGCATCAGCCAGCCCTGGACCGATTTGGCAACAGCGGTCGGCACATTGGATCGCAATCGGCTGGTTGCCCGGTTGCAAGCGAGTTGTATTCGCCATTTAGAGCGTTTCGAGCAAACAGGATTTGCAGCCTTTCAGGCCGAATTTAATCGTCGTCAGCTCTATCCGCAGCAGGCAGTTCGGCTCACTCAGGGGCAGCAAGTGATTCGGGGCATCTGCCATGGCGTCGATGCGCAAGGCAACCTGGTGCTGGAGCAACAAGGCAAAAAACTGGCATTTCACGGTGGTGAGCTCAGTTTACGGGCAGAGGTGTGAACCATGTATCTATTGCTTGATATTGGCAACAGCCGCAGTAAAGGCATGCTGGCCAGTCGTACCGGTCAGATGACCCCGGTGGAGTTGTCAGCAGCCAGTTTCGATCGGACTGCCATCGAGGCAGTGTATTATGCCGCTGTCGCCGGGCAGGATAAGGTGCAGGCCTTAAAAAAACAGCTGCAATTGCACGACAAGCCCTGGCGGCAAATCGAGAGTGAAGCAGCACGCTTTGGTGTGCAGAGCTGCTACAGTCAGCCCCATTTATTGGGGGTTGATCGTTGGTTGGCGATGCTGGGAAGTCACTGGCTCATGCCGAAGCAGGATCTGCTGGTCGTAGATGCTGGCACTGCCGTCACCCTCGACTGGCTGAGTTCGGATGCTGTGCACCAGGGCGGCTGGATTTTACCCGGGCTGAAATTGCAGCAACAAAGTGTGGTGCAAAAAACGGCCAAGGTGTTCAATGCCGATACCCATCAAGCCCGTTTGCAGCCGGGCGGCGATACGGTGGCTTGCTTGCAAAATGGTTGTCTGGCTGCTGTGGTGGGCGCCATTTCGCAGGCCTGGCAATTGCAGCCGATGCAGCAAGTGCTGTTAACCGGGGGGGATGCCAGGCTGTTGTTGCCTTATCTGAAAAATTACCCGGTGCAGCTGGAGCCGAATTTGTTGTTTTATGGTCTGAGCCGCTTTATTGATAGCTAGCCCTGGATGCTATTCTGGGTATTTGGTGAAGAAATGCCCATTTAATGCATTTAATTGCAGTTTTCGCTTTTTTTCTGTTGCGCCTGCCAAATCATTCTACTAGAATTCGCACCCACTGACGTTGTGCCGCTTTAGCTCAGTTGGTAGAGCAACTGACTTGTAATCAGTAGGTCATCCGTTCGACTCGGATAAGCGGCACCATTAGTGGAGGGGTTCCCGAGTGGTCAAAGGGATCAGACTGTAAATCTGCCGGCTCAGCCTTCGAAGGTTCGAATCCTTCCCCCTCCACCACTTTCGTCAGCCATGGCTACGAGTAGATTGCGGGCATCGTATAATGGCTATTACCTCAGCCTTCCAAGCTGATGATGCGGGTTCGATTCCCGCTGCCCGCTCCAGACAAATAGTGCTGATATAGCTCAGGCGGTAGAGCGCATCCTTGGTAAGGATGAGGTCCCCAGTTCGATTCTGGGTATCAGCACCACTTCTTTCTGACATCTCTCGTAACTGCATCCTGATTTCAAGCTTGAACCGCCGTTAAAGGAAGGGTTTTGATATGGCTAAGGCTAAATTTGAACGCGTAAAACCGCACTTAAACGTGGGCACCATCGGCCACGTTGACCACGGTAAAACAACTCTGACTGCAGCTATCACCAACGTGCTGGCAAAGACTTACG
>SKGJ01000303.1 GCA_007117525.1 Alkalimonas sp. | reverse complement strand
TTCGGTCAAACTGACCTCGGTCGTGCGCAAAGTGGCCTGTGGCGCTGCTGAAACCGTGCCATTTATTGCGGTGACCAATTTAGCCCGTGCGCTGCGGCAATTGCAGGAAGCTGGCGTTTGGGTCATCGGCACAGCGGGTGAAACCGAGCAAACTTTGTTTCAAACCGAACTGACAGGCCCATTGGCCATTGTGCTGGGCGCAGAAGGCGATGGACTGCGTCGGCTGACCCGCGAAACCTGCGATGCGTTGGTAAAAATTCCGATGCAGGGCAGTATTTCCAGCCTGAATGTGTCGGTGGCCGCCGGCATTTGTTTGTTTGAAGCGGTGCGGCAGCGTCAGGGGGCATCGAAATAAAAAAAGGCTGCCGCAGCAGCCTTTTTGCTATCCAGCGCTGGCTTTAAAATTCAAACTGCAAACGCAGTGCGTACACCATGCTGTCCCAGCTTTTGAACTCACCGGGCTCCAGATTGCGGCTGGACGTTTTGGCATCGACATACATGGCGTTGAACTTCAGCACAATGTCATCAACCGGGTACCAGTTTAGGCCCAAAGTGTAATGCTTCAGCTCCTGTGCACCCCGCTCATCGTGGTGATCGGTGTGATCGGCATAGGCATAGCGTGCCAGCAACTCGACGGCGCCATAGCCACCTGAGCCCACCGGGTTTTGTACCCGGGTACGGCCAAAGTCGCCACTGAAACGACGATAGTTGCGTTGCTCGCCAGTGGTGAAGAAGCTGGTTTGAACGTAGTAGCCACCATTGCTGATCTTGACGACATCTGGATTCTCAAAGCCACGGGCATTTTCATCCCGGTTGAGTCGTACGCCTGCGTACTCGCCCTGAATGGAGAAAGAGCCGACGCCGTAAGCCGCTTCAATGGCATAGCGGGTCATGTCTTTTACATCGCTGAAATCGCGACGGCCAATGACCCGGCCATCAATGGCACGGGTGCCTAAACGACTGCGTAAGCGGACGGAGTTGTATTCTTTTTCGCGGCCACGGCTGCGCTGGTATTCGTAGCCATTACTGCGGTAGTTGACCGACAGCCCTAAGTGCGACCAGATTCGGTTGGATGCATCATAGACCGGCGAGAAAGAAGCGCGGCCTGCAACTGAGAAGCCTTCGGTGTTGCGGCGGTTACGGCTGACGCCATCGCCACCAAACAGGCCCAGAGCGGCATAGTAATTTGGATTCAGTGTTTCATACATCACACCCAGTTCGCGGGACGGACGGTAGGCGTCGATGGGCGTTGCACGTTCAATAAAGGAGATCCGGCGCGAGCTGGTTGAACTTTCCATGCTGAATGGCTCTTTGAAGTAGCCGGCGGCCAGACGACCGTGATCGAACAGATAGGCCACGTAGGTATTGGCAAAACGGATGCCCTCGATGTCATCGCCTTCTTCAATGTCGTAAGTTACCGGATCGCGGAAATCGATTTCGACCTGCCACTCCCAGCGATCGTACATCACTCCCAGCATGCCCAGGCGCGCGCGACGAACGATGGTGCCATACTTGGCCAGGTCGCCCCGGTCTAACCGATCGTCATCGGTGGTCATGTAGTTGTCATCCAGGTAGGCAGCATCGAGCATAATGCGGCCGCGGACACCAAAACGGTGCTTGCCGTCGGCGGTTTCCACCGTGAATTTATTGACGCGGGTGCGGACTTCATCGCCTTGGACGCTGGAGGTCGGCTCGTAATCGAGCTCGGCGTGGATATCCGTCACCGGGTTCGTGGCGGCGGTAGCGGCCAGAGAGGCGCTGAGTAATGCGCTGGACAACAGACTGTAGTGAAAAGATCGCTTCATGCTTTAGGCTCCTATTTATGGTTATTGGGAAATACTCCCCCAGCCAGAACGAAGCTTTATCAGCACCGATAGCAATCCATGGTTGTGTCAGTCGCACTTCAAAACAACGCGGCTGCCTGGGACTGTCAAATGTTAACAACCGAAGATGACGATTTGGTTTCAGTTTGATGTCCAAACGATGACAGCAAGTTGAGTAAGCTAGCCAGCAGAATGTTGTTTTCTTGCTCTATAAAGTGGCAACACAAAAGAGAGCAGAGCCAGTCCAAGCAGAACAGCGCTAATAGGACGGGTAAAGAAGACGTCGTAGCCATCCATCATCACGGCACGGCGGAAATTGGTTTCGGCAATGGATCCCAGCACCATCCCCAGGATCACCGGAGCCAGTGGGTAGTCTTTGCGCTTTAAGATCCAGCCTAAAATGCCAAAGCCCAGGCAGCAAAATACATCAAACATCGAGTGACGCACCGAGTAAGCGCCAATCACTGCCATCAGACTGATTAGCACAAAGAGCACCGGTTTAGGAACATCGGTCACCCGGATCCAAAGCCGGCTGCCAGCCAGCCCCACCAGCAGCAGGGCCAGATTAGCCAGCAGCATGGCAGCGAACAGACCATACATCAGCTCAGGGCTGCTTAGAAACAGTTGAGGGCCAGGGTTCAGTTTGTGGATCATCATGGCACCTACCAGTACGGCGGTGGTGGCGCTGCCGGGGATCCCAAGAGTGAGCAGGGGCACCATGGCACCGCCCACTGAGCCTGAGTTGGCCGCTTCTGCAGCCGCGACTCCTTCATCACTGCCTTGGCCAAATTGCTCCGGTGTCTGACTCTGCTTTTTGGCGATGTCGTAGCTGATAAAAGAAGCGATGGTGGCGCCGGCCCCAGGGAATATGCCAATCAGGGTCCCAATCAAGGCTGAGCGGAGCGTAACCCACTTTAACTGCCAGTAGGTGACGAAGCCGGGCCAGCTGTCCTGCACCTCATCCAGCCGCTTTCTGCGAAAATCGCGTTGCTCTATCCGACTGAACACTTCGCTTAAGGCAAAGAGACCAATCAGGGCCGGGATCAGCAAAAAGCCATCGGACAAGGGGGTGTAATTAAAGGTAAAGCGGTCGGCCCCGGAAATGGGATCGGTACCAATGGTGTTGATTAGCAAGCCGATGATGGCGGCAATAAAAGCTTTCAGCCAGTTGGCACCAGCCAGCGAGGAGATGGTGGCCAGGCCAAACAACGCCAGCGCAAAGTACTCTGCCGGGTGAAAGGTAACAGCGATGGCGGCCAGCGGTTGCGAGAACAGTATTAACACCAGGGTGCCCAGCATGCCGGCCACCGCTGAAGTGACAATGGAAATACCAAGAGCCCGGGCAGGCCGGCCTTG
>SKGJ01000390.1 GCA_007117525.1 Alkalimonas sp. | reverse complement strand
GTGGCAATAGCGCTGTGGAACCACCTGACTCCATTCCGAACTCAGAAGTGAAACGCAGCTGCGACGATGGTAGTGTGGCATTCGCCATGCGAGAGTAGTACACCGCCAGGCACCCAATAAAGCCAAGAGCCCACTCATTCGAGTGGGCTTTTTGCGTTGAAGTGCCTGACTCCCACCTATCCGCGAAGGCTGAGGCCTCGTTCAGATCGACATCAACTTGTTTGACTGAGCGATTAGCGAAGGAGTTGTTGTGGCGAGCCTGAAGGAGGTTTCAGCCTGGAACCAGAGTAGGCATTATTTTCCTGATACGCATTTGAACAACTTTTAGAAACGAGAGTCGACTTCAAGGATTGCGTGTCAGGTTGCCGTGTCGATCAAAGCTCCAATGCTCTGTGCCAAGTAACTCCAGATAGGATTTGGCCTCGGAAAGAGGAACGGCACGGATAAAGTGTTGTTGATGGTCAAGAAAGATTAACCATTGCTGGTTGCTCTCAGCAAGCTCTGATGCTGATAGGTAGCGATGCATGCCGAGGAAAAGTGGCGGATAATGCTTCCAGCCTTTTTGGCTGCGAAAGATGTAATCGCTTTGGTAATCCAGATGCAGGTAATTGGCCTGCTGGATAGCGGAAAGCTGGCTTTTATGGACGATGTTGACAATGGCGATGCTGTTGCTGCTTGCAATCAGTTGTTGGTAGCGCTGCTGCTGAAGATCCTGGCCTTGCTGTCTAAGAGCAAGGGTATCTGCAAAACTCTGATCCAGTGGTGGGCTGAGCTCTAGAGCAAAGTAGGCCTCTCGGTAATCCCTGAATAATTGCTCCCAGCCATCGTCGTCATCACAGGCTAACGATCTATCTTGCCATTTGAACACAGTGCTGGAAGGTTTGAGAGCGATGCCCCTTATAAAATCCCGATAAGACGCAATGGGCAGCGCTAGAGTTTGCTCGATCACGCTGACGGCAGGGAAGCTTTCGAGCTCTTGATACAAGCTGCTCCATTGAATAGCTGATTCACTGTGCTGACAGTGGTGATAAGCTTCGGTCAGCTGTTGACTAAGTTGCTCTGTATCAAGCGCAACCTGCAGCAAGCGTATTTGTTGTGCGGTAAAATCCTCCGCGGTAAGGCTGGCAAAGAGTGTAAAAGCAACAATTGAGAGCATGGTAATGTCATCAGCTAAAACACCAGATTAACACTATTTTAGTTGATGTACTACTTTGAGGCGGGGGTTGAAAGTGCTGCCGACATCATGCAGCGCAATCGCTCGATGATCTGCTTTTTACCAGTTAAACCAAAGGTTCTGGCTAAAGCATCAAAGGCTCTTTTTTGCCACAGCAGGGCTATGCAGAGCTCGGCATCTGCAGCCGGTACATTCTGCAGATGCTGATTAAACCAATGCAGCAACTGGCTATAGATCAGTTCGAAAGGACGCTGCTGATCGGCAAACAGAATCAAGGCCTGGTAATCGATTTGATTAAGCCTTTGCTGCGGTGGCGTAACCAGCTGTCGAAGTAATGCGGGAGCAAGCTCAGGGTAAAAGGCCGGAATTTGATCATAGAGCTGGCGGCGAAAGCAAGATTCCAATTGCTGGATGCTAGCTTGGTAATTGTCGTGTTGTTGCAGCATCAGCAGTGAATGCTCACCGCTGGCCTGATCGGCTTTGACACCCAAGCGTACCGGCACAAAGCCAGCTTTAGACCAGAATGCCAGCAGTGGGGCTGATACCGCAAAGCTGGTTCCGAGCAGGCGCTGCGCAGATTGATAGTGTGCACTGATACGGCTTACCAGCTCAGTACCAAGGCCTTGCCCCTGCAACTTGGGGTGCACCACGATGCGCTGGATGCGGGCCATCGGCGCTTGGCTAAGTTCGGGTTGCTGCAGGTGGAATGCCAGGCTTTGCGCCAGCAGGTGTCCCTGCACCCGCCGCTTGCCAAGCAAAATTTCTTTGCTGAGTAACTCCGGCAATTCGCCTTCCAGACTCACCAGAGCGCAGGCCAGCAGGCGGTCATCTTGCAACAGGGCAAAGACTTCCAGCTTCGGGTTGTCCAGCAGCGCAGCCAGATCATCGACCCTGGTTTGGTAATGTGCCAAAGACAACAAATGAAACAAAGATTTCAGTAGCTCCGGCTGCTCAAGCAGCTGGCCGGAGTTGAGTTGTTGTAGCTGCAATGCCTCGATAGCGCCGTCCCATTCCGGATCCTGTTCCGATAGATTCAACAGCAGGCTGTGAAACAACAACTGCTCGAGTGGATCACGATCCGCATAGCGAATGGGCTCTTTCAGCTGCAGCTGTCTGAAACCGGCAAAATGCCGTTGCAAATAGGCCTGAAAGCGCAACTGAAAACCGCGGCCAGTACCTTCATAGCCATGCTCAGTGGTGGCAAAAACAACACGGGGATAGGCCTGCACCAGCTGCTGCAACAAAGGGGTAGGGATGGCGGCTGCTTCATCCACCAGCACCAAGTAGGCGTGCGGCTGCTGTTTTAGCAGCACATCAATTGGCATGTAACGCAGCTGCGATTGCTGCCCTGTGCTGCAATGGGCACGAAAGTGCTGCAGGCAGATAGCGGCAGCTGACTCATTGGGCGCGGTCAGCAGGATTTGCTTGCCGTGCTGCGCTAATTCAGCGGCGGCCAGCCCCAATGCCGCCGATTTACCGCGTCCACGATGGGCGGTTAGCACCAAGGGCCGTTTGCGATGGCCCAGCGCCACTTTGTGAATGGCGGCAACCGCAGCCTGCTGTTCACTGCTGGCATAAGGTGCCGGTGCTGGTTCATGGGTTGTTAATTTCGGGAAGCTGGGTGTTTGCAGCACTTCATTGGGGGTTAGCCAGGCCAGTGTGCATTGCTGCAAACGCTGGCAGAAAAACCGCAGAAAATCGCCCTGGTGTTTGCTTGCATCCAGCGGATAAGGCAGCAGATGGCGATGGTCGCTGTTCGGTTGTTGCATCCACTGCTGTGGCTCTGGTGTCAGCAGCAACCAAAGGCCGCCGGCTTTCACGCTGCCGCTAACAGCCGCAACCAAATCGGCTGGAAAGCCTTGCTCTGCATTGACAATCAACCAGTCGCACTCGGTACCGAGCTGCTTGTGTTGCCGGCTCGGTACCAAGGCACCAGCCGGTGCATCCGGGCCAATCCAGCACAGTTTGTCCGGCTGGAAGTGTTGCAACAGCTGCTGTACTTCCGGCAACAAGCGGCTGTTGC
>SKGJ01000403.1 GCA_007117525.1 Alkalimonas sp. | reverse complement strand
TTGACGCTGAAGAAAAACACCAGGCAAGGCAGCAGGTCTATGAGTACTGTGAAGCGCAAAGCAAGCAAGGTCAGGACGTGGTGCTAAAAGAATTATCAGAAAGCATGGACCCGAGCGATCAGCACGGTTTCCTGCACTACTGCGCCGAACAGCAGTTGGCAGTGGCTGAGCAGTTCCCAGTGGATGTGAAGAGTTTGAAAAACCTGGTGAAGTTCAGTGGGGCGGGGGCCGGTGTCAGCGTAAGCTTTGAGCAAAAGCACCTAGGTGAGCGGGTTGTGTACGATCCACAGCAAGATACGCTGACCATTCGGGGCGTACCGCCTAACTTAAAAGATCAGTTGCAACGCTTTTTATCCTCATGAGCTGAGTTGGGTGCTTCGTCGGTTGCTGTTGCTTCGTCAGCGTCAGCCGCTTTGGTTTCAGCCTGGTCGGCAGCAGGAGGGCTGGGCTCTGGCTTGTCCGGCTTATCCTTTGTATTCGCTTTAGCTGGATTGGGTCGTATGGGACCGGACAATTTGTCCAGATGAAGCAACAGCATCAAATTGCCAATGATGACGCCAAAAGCAAGTGCCAGTGCTGTAATCAACATCCAGTTCATGCACTGGCCTCGCAAATATTTTGCACATAATCAGACCAGATCCTGGGGAGCTGTGCCAGCACCAGTTCCTGGCCCAGGATGGGCTCTTGCTCCAGCGCATGGCGCAGCATTTGCGGTGTAAAAGCTGACAGACATGGCTCAGACAACGGCTTAAAACTTATGTGCCACGGCTCGGCAGCTACCCCGCCGCGATAACTTTGGTAAGGCAGAAAAAAGCCGGCTTTAGCTGCGTGCTGCTGCAACCAGCTGCCTAGCCGGGCAAAGACACCCCCAGCTTGGTACTCGTCCGCCGTCAGTTTGAGCTGGTAGCCTGGCGGCAGTGCGGCTTTATCCATCACATCCAGCTCGGTGCCCCAATGATGCCGACTGGCACCAGGCAGGGCACTGAAGCGCAAAATAGCTTCGAGCTTTGGCCAGCCTGAAAGCTGCTCCATGGCCACTGGTCGCTGCTCAGCATCCAGCACCGGCCTTGTTCCCTGAAATTTTTGTTGCCAAATCAGTGCCTGACGTTGATAGCTGCGGTATCCGGAGACCATAGCCAGCTCAATACCATCCTGTGCCGCCAGTTGGCACAGTTGCTGCCACGCCTTTGCGGCGGCCGGGTGGAGACGATTGCCATCGCTCAGCGCGATCAGATGACTTGGATCCTGACCGGTAAGCTGACTTGCGCTGAGCGGTGACTGAATCATGTCAGGTTTTGCTCCAAAATCAGCTCGTACATCTCGGCCAGTCGATCCAGATCTGCCGCCAACACGCATTCGTTAACTTTGTGAATGGTGGCATTGCAGGGACCCAGCTCAATGACCTCCGCACCGGTTGGGGCAATAAAACGTCCATCTGAGGTGCCACCACTGGTTTCCAGTCGCGGTGCAAAGCCTTGCACCTGTCGTACTGCCTTGACCGCAGACTCAACCAGTTGACCCGAGGAGGTGAGAAAAGGCAGGCCATTCAACACCCAGTCCAGCTGATAATTCAGCGCATGCTTATCCAAAATGGCGTAGACCCGCTGTTGCAGCTGTTCAGCAGTGACTTCCGTACTGAAACGGAAGTTAAACAGCACCTGCAGCTCGCCTGGGATCACATTGGTGGTGCCAGTGCCGGCATGAATGTTGGAAATCTGGAAACTGGTGGCGGGGAAAAACTCATTGCCTTTGTCCCATTCTTGCGCTGTCAGCTCTGCCAATGCGGCCGCCGCCCGGTGAACCGGGTTTTCAGCCAGTTGGGGATAAGCGACATGCCCCTGAACCCCTTTTACCAGCAGGGTGCCACTGAGAGAGCCGCGGCGACCATTTTTGATCACATCCCCCAGCTGACGGCCGCTGGAAGGCTCGCCAACCAGGCACCAGCGAATTTTTTCCTGCCGGGCTTCGAGTGTCTCGACCACGCGTTTGGTGCCGTTGATAAAAGGGCCTTCTTCATCACTGGTGATCAAAAAGGCAATATCCCCGGTAAGTTGGGGTTTGCGGGCTAAAAATCGTTCGGTAGCGACGATCATGGCTGCCAGGCTGCCTTTCATATCGGCAGCACCGCGGCCATAGAGGGTGCCATCAATCAGGGTCGGCTCAAAAGGCGGGGTGTGCCAATGCTGCTCAGGGCCTGGTGGCACCACATCGGTGTGCCCCGCGAAGCAAAACAGCGGCTTGCCTTGCCCCTTGCGTGCCCAGAGGTTGAGCGTGTCTTCGAAAAACATGGACTCAATGTTAAAGCCAAGCGGCGCCAGCCGCTCTGCCATTAGCTGTTGGCAGCCCGCATCTTCCGGGGTAATGGATGGTCGGGCCATCAGCTCCATCGCCAGTTTAACGACTGCACTGGATTCACTCATACCAGTTGCTCCTTCAATTCCTGATAGCTTTGTTCTGAGAATCCAACCCGATAGCCCAGAGCGCAATGCAGCAAGGGACGTTTGATCAGGGTTGGGTGCGCCTGCAACAAGACGAGCGCTTTGTTGGCATCGAGTTCGGTTTTATCCTCAACAGAGAGTTGACGGTATGTGGTGCTGCGGGTATTCAGTAAACTGGTATAGCCGAGCTCATCCAGTGCGTTTTGCAGCTGCTCACGGCTTAATGGGTGTTCACGGTAGTCGATAAACTGATAGGGCAGTTGTTGTTGCTCCAGCCAGCGCCGGGCTTTTTTGATGGTGTCGCAATTGGCGATACCGTACAGCGTGATCATGGGTGTTTTCCTGTAACGTTGATAAAAAAACAAGGTTCTGCTGAATGAACTGCTTTGGCGTCGGGCAGCGGCTCCGGTTGAATGGCTGGGTGTGGAAAAAATGCCACGCTCAACATGGCTTTGGCTTTTAACCAAGCAGGGTCTAAATCAAGCACTGCTTGACCCGCTTTCAGAGGGCCCTGGTGCCACTGCCAGTCCAATCCCTGACCATGGCGATCCAGCCAGTGCAAAGGCATGTCCATCCGGCACTGCAGGCCACTGGTATGTTGCATTCGAATGCATGGATGAGGAAGGAAGTGCAGGCTGGCATGGCCGCTACAGGGGCTAACCAACTGCTGCTTTTCCGGTAGCAAGCAAAAGCCAAAACCTGCCAGAGAGCGCATGACGCCAGAAGCGCTAGCCTGCAATGGATGCATTAACCCGTCACTAGG
>SKGJ01000106.1 GCA_007117525.1 Alkalimonas sp. | reverse complement strand
TTTAGCGTCGCCAGCGCCAAAGCTCTGCCCTACCAGGATGCCCGCTTTGATGCCATGCTGGTGTTGTGCGCGCCCTTTGAGCTGGATGAAGTCAAACGCTGCCTGCGCTCTGGTGGCCAGCTGCTGTTGGTGACCGCCGCCCCAAACCACTTGCTGCAATTTAAACAAGCGATCTATGATAGCGTCCGACTGCACAGCGACCGTATCCCCGAGCTGAATGGCATGCAGCATCAACATCGTCAGCGTTGTTCTTTTATGCTCGAGCAGCTGGGCGCGCCAAGCTGGCTCAGCTTACTGGAGATGACTCCCTTGGGCTGGAAGCTGAATGACGAGCGCAAGCAACAACTTTGTCAGAGCTTGACGCAACTGCAGGTCGATTTCTATATTGATAGCTACCAGTATGGATCCTAATGGTCATCACCATCGTAGTCAGTACCATGCAACGAAACAGGAGCAAGATGTGAGCACCCCCCGTCTTTTAGGCTTTGCCGGAATCTTACCTTTTTACCTGAGCCTGGCTGCGGTATTGATGTGGCCGCAAAGTCAGCTGGCGTTGGTTTCGCTGATTGGCTATGGCGCTGTGATTCTGAGCTTTCTGGGAGCCGTGCATTGGGGCATGGCGATGCAAGAGCCGGATCAGACCCAGGCCGGTCGCAGTTATGTCTTCAGTGTGGTACCGGCGCTGCTGGGCTGGCTGGCCTTTATTTCGCCCTACCAACCGGCGCTGATTGTGCTGGCTGCTGGCTTTGGCTGGGTCTGGTTGCGCGAATACCAAAAACCACCTAGCTTGATGCCGGCCTGGTACCGGCAGCTGCGCGGCGTCCTGACCGCCGCCATCTTGCCGGCACTGATTATTGGCGCTATTTTTAGCGGTTAATCGGTGAGCAGCTCACTCGGCTGCTCGGTTTCTGCCAACTGGATGGCATCAAAGACTCTTGACCAAAAGAAGGTGCTGAGCTCGCTGACAATGTTGCTTTCAGCGTTCAGCAAAATCACCAGCCCCACCTGACGATCACGCGAATAGGCCACATCGGCCCGAAACCCTCGCACCCAGCCACCGTGGTAAACCAGCTCCTCGTCACCGAACTGATACACCCGCCAGCCCAGTGCATAGTGCGCATCACGGATAAACTGCCGCCAGTGACCTCGTCTTAGATCCCGCACAGTCCGCACCCTCTTGTCGGTGATGGTGGCCAGCACGTGCTCTGGCATCACATCCGGATAATGGCCCAGCTGAGCCATCACCCAATGGCTTAAATCCATCGCACTGGCATTAATACCGGCCGCCGGCGCAAACCGATAGTAGGTGGGAAGTACCGTGCTCTGATACCACCCACCTCGCGCCCTTACATGCGGCATGGCTTTGTTTTCGGTGGCCATAAAAGGCTCCATACCGACCGAAGCCGTTGGCATCTGCAAGGGATTAAAAATAAGCTCCTGCATCAGGGTGGCGTAATCTTTTTGCGTGGTTTGCTGCACTATGGGTTCAATCAAACTAAACAGCACATTTTGATAGCCATAACACTGGCCTGGGGTACACATTGGATCGAGCTGACGAAAGTGCGGCAAAATACGCTCAGGCAACACATTGGCTTCAATCATGTTGTCGTAGGCATTGGGCATGACACCAGTGGTTTGAGCCAACAAATGCTCGACCTGCAAGGCTTTGCTGTAACGGGCCGAGCGAAACGAAAAGTCCGGCACATAATGGATCACCGGATCATCCCAGTTGAAGTAGCCTTGCTCCGCCAGCACAGCCGCCAAACCAGCGGCAAAGGTTTTGGAAACCGAAGCGATACGAAACAGAGTAAAAGGGTCGACCGGATCGCTGGAGCCACGGGCACGCACTCCCACGCCGCGGATCCTGACGATTTGATCGCCCTCGACAATGGCGTAAACCCCACCCGGGATCTGATGCTCCGCCAGCTGCTGCTCAAAATGGCGATCAAAATAGTCCGCCACGTCAGTCACAGGAGCGGCCAACAGCATCGGGCTCAGCAGTGCCAAGCCCAGGCTTGCGATCAGGAGTCTTAACCTGTGAACCATGGTTTAGGGAAACTCTGCCGTCGCGCGAAACAGCGGCTGGTCATTCATAAAGGGCACTTGCTCGGCGGCATGACATGCCATGCAGGCACCGCGCGCCTGCAAAAAGCTGCGCTCTATGGCTTTGGCATCGCCTGCAGCCAAAGCCTTGGTCAGCTCCGGCCAGGCCGTTTGCAAAAACATCGCCTGTGAATTCGCCGCCCGGCCCGGACGACGGAAATAGCCCAGCTCCATGGCCGCTCCCAGTTTGTCCCAGTGGTAAGACGCCAAAGCATAGTTGCCATCGACAATGGCATCAAAACTATGCTGATAACGCGCCCCAACTTCGGCCATGGCTCCGGAAAAACCGGCGAACATCTTTTCGATCCGGGCAAAACGTTCTTCATCCGAGTCGGCTTCAAGCAACCACTGGTTGCTGGCTGGCAACTCCGCACTGTGCAGCGGGCTTAGGCCCAATAAGCCAATCAGGGCTATCGGATACCACAATGCTTTCATCAGAACCTCCTTCGGTTTCAGTCTCGGATTAAAAGCTGATGCGCTTGTACTGGCGGTATTCTGGCCGCCAGAAGTTGGCTTCGATGTTATCCTGCAATTGATTGTCGCTGATTTCAAGTGCCAGCCCTTGCTGTTGAGCGACCTTGCCAACGGCAAAAGCAATGCGCTTGCTCAGCTCCGACAACGCCGTGAGCGATGGCAACAACTCGCCCTGGCCGGTATTGGCAAGTGGCGAGGCCGCAGCCAGAGTTTCGCTGGCCGCCATCAGCATTTCATCGCTGATGCGTTTGGCCTTAACCGCAATCACCCCCAGCCCAATGCCCGGGAAAATATAGCTGTTGTTGCACTGCGCAATAGGGTAACTGTTGCCCTGATACTGCACCGGTTTAAAGGGACTGCCGGTGGCAATAATCACATCGCCTTCGGTCCAGGCAATCACCTGCTCTGGTGTGGCCTCCACCTGGCGCGACGGATTGCTTAACGGGAAAATGACCGGCGTTTTGCAGCCTTTGTGCATGGCCCGCACCACCTGTTCGCTGAACAGACCGGGTTGACCAGAGACGCCAATCAGCACCGTGGGCTCGGCGCAGTGCATCACATCCAGTAAGGAGGCAAAGTCACCGCTGTAATTCCAGCTGCTTAATGCGGCTTTGGATTGCACCAGTT
>SKGJ01000293.1 GCA_007117525.1 Alkalimonas sp. | reverse complement strand
TCCGGTTGCTGCACCAATTGCTGAATATGCAGCAACACATCGGGCTGGGGCGGGATGGTAAAGCCTTGCAGCGCCTGATCGATGGCGGTCATATCCAATGGCTGAACCATACATAGGTCTCCAACCTGAAGTACAATGATAAACTATTATTAAAGCAAAGTCCGTTGCCTTTGCCAACCAGAGCCAGCTTAAGAGTCCAGGTAAGGCCGGCCACTGATCAGGCTGCGAGCCAGTTGCCACTCGGTTTCGGCATCCGGCTGTTGATCGGCGCTAAAATGAACCTCGAACTGCAAGTACTCATCGCTGTTTTGGCTGCTGACCAGCCGCTCTGGTACCTGGCCAACCTGACGGTAGCTGTGGATGGCAACCTGAGCTGCTTGTTCCATCAGCCCGAGAAAGTGGCCGAGCGGCAGCGTTTGAAAAATATCGGCTTCCAGGTGAGCCCAGCCCAACAGATCGGCACTGATTTGACCGTCTTTGTGATCAGTAAACAGCATGGAAACAGCGGCAGAATCCGGGTTTTCGCCACTCTGATAGCTGGCCGCATCCTGCTCATTAAACAGCATGACGTAGCCATAGGCCGGACAGCCTTCGGCATCCATGTCGTCAAAGGATGGATCATACACCAGAAAAAAGCGTTGCTCAGACATCAAAGCCCCTGTATAGAAATAAAACGCTATTGTACCGAACCAGAGGTCGGAGCTAAAGTGCTAATTTTTAGTCCTCTGCCTGGTACGGGATCTCCAGCAGCAAAGACAAGGCCAGCAATTGCACCTGTTGTGTCTCTGAGGCCTGGCCATCGGCTTTGGCACAGGCTTCAATGGCTTGCCACAGCTGCTGTTTTACTTTCGGGCTGGCGGCCATCAATGTGCTGAGTTCTTGTTGCACCAGCTCATAACTGGACTCGGGGGCTTTGGTATCCGCGGGCAGCTGCAGGCTGGTAAGGGCAGCCTGCCAACTTTGCTGTATCACGGCTGCATCTTCGGAGCTGGCGTTGGCAATCAGACGCAGTAGCCGCAAACTTTCAGTCTGAATGGCGGTAAAGTCACGGGCGGAGGTGCCGCGTACCACATCGCCGCTTCGAAACTGGCTGGCTACGGTATGGTCCACCAGCTGGGCAATGGCCCATTCCAGCAAATGCAACTGACCATCGGCTGCGATGACTTGCTGCAGCAGCTGTTCAAAGCGCTCAAAGCGAATGGCGGTCAGGGTTTTCAGACTGGGCACCGACAGCTGCGCCAGCATTAGCTTTTGTCGCGGGCTCAGTGGCTCGACCTGGCTGAGCAAGCGATCGACATCGCTCAACAGGGCATTGGATCCTTGTTCGCGGATGCACAGCAGTTGCTGTTGCCGACTGTCATCGTCATCGCTTACCAACAGTGCCAATAGCAGGGGCTCCGCTTGCAGTGGCTGGTGGGCACTTTGCAGCAGCAACACCGGCAATGCTGCCAGCAGGCGCTGGGCCGGGCTTTGAGTGGTCGTTTCTTCTGCCTGTGGTGTGGGCTCGGTTTGTGGTTGATTGTCTTCTGTCTGGCGGGCCTGGGGCAAACGGCCATTCCAGCGCGGTTCCAGCCGTTTAATGCGATCCTGCAAGGGGGGGTGGGTGGCAAAGATGCTGGCCCAGCGGCTGATGGCCTCGCCAAAAAACAGATGGCTGTTTTCATCGGCATTTTGATGCTTCAGTTTGGTGCCGCGACTGCTGGCAGCAATTTGCTTTAACGCACCGGCAATGCCGGACGGGTTGCGGGTAAACTGGACCGCCGAGGCATCAGCCAGGTATTCGCGTTGCCGGCTGACAGCGGCTTTGATCAGGTTGCCAAAAAATCCCCCCAAATACCCCAGAATAATAAAACCCAGACCCAGAAACAAAATGGCTGCTGCACCGCCGCCGCCATTTTTGTTGCTACGACTGCTGCGCGCTGCGATATGGGCGCCGCGACTGCCGCGTAGCAACAGGTAACCAACATGGCCCACAAACAAGATGCCGTTGAGCACGGCGATCATCTTAATGTTCATTCGCATATCGCCATTGAGGATATGGCTGAACTCATGGGCCACCACGCCCTGGAGTTCATCGCGGTTCAGTTGCTGCAGGCAGCCCTCAGTGACGCCAATGACGGCATCGGCCGGGCTGTAGCCTGCGGCAAAAGCGTTGATCCCGCTCTCAGGCAACAAGTAGACGGTTGGCACTGGCAGGTTGGCTGCCAGTGCCATTTCTTCCACCACGTTTAGAAGCTGACGATGTCTGGGGTCGGTGGTATCCGGTGCAAGCCGTTGTCCACCCAGCGATTCGGCCACCACCCGGCCCCCCTGACGCAATTGCAGCCACTTGACCAGCATGGCGGTGGCAATGGCACCCAGTACAATCAGACTGGTCCACAGCAGCAGCTCGGTCTGGAAAAAGCCGCGCTGCAAGCCGGACTGGATGGCCTCGGTATCGGCGAAGCCGAATACCAGTGCTACCAATACATTGGTCAACAGCAGCAGCAGGGCCACTGCCAGGCTAAAAAATACCACCAGGATGCGGGTGTTGCGTCTGGCTAAATCCTGCTGGCTAAAAAAGTTGCTGGCCATGGTGCCTTAAAAGCTAACTTTCGGAGCAGCCTGAATGGCCTGACTGTCTTCAAACTCCAGTAATTTGGCATCGGCACCATGGCCAAAGGTCGGCGCCAGCATCACCTGAGGGAAGCTTTGCTTGTAGCTGTTGTAGCTGGTGACCGCATCGTTAAACGCCTGGCGGGCAAAAGCAACCCGGTTTTCGGTGCTGGTTAGCTCTTCAGACAACTGCATCATATTCTGGTTGGCTTTTAAATCCGGATAGGCCTCCATCACCACATTCAAGCGGCTCATCGCTCCTTGCAGCATTGACTCGGCACCTGCCAGCTGGCTCATGGCTGCTGCATCGCCCGGGTTGTTGGCGGCCACCTTCAAACCGGCTGCTGCGGCATTCCGTGCGTTGATAACGGCCTCCAGAGTGTCGCGCTCATGCGCCATGTAGGCTTTGGCAGTTTCCACCAGATTGGGGATCAGATCGTAACGGCGCTTTAACTGCACTTCAATTTGGGCGAAGGCATTTTGGTAGCGGTTTTTGAGCTTTACCAGCGTATTGAAAATGCTGATGATAAAAAACAGCAGAATCAAAATGACGGCAAAAATGATTAAAGATGTCATGGAGTATCCTCGTCAACGACGCGACTTAAAATGTGTATGGGTATAGTGTTAACTTTCCTTTAAACCTTTGTCCAG
>SKGJ01000138.1 GCA_007117525.1 Alkalimonas sp. | reverse complement strand
GGTGGTGTGCAAGGTACCAAACACCAGGTGACCGGTTTCAGCCGCAGTCATCGCCAGTCGAATGGTTTCAAGATCCCGCAGCTCACCAACCAGAATAACATCGGGATCTTCCCGCAAGGCCGAGCGTAAGGCATTTTTGAAGCTGTGGGTATCGCGGTGGACTTCACGTTGGTTAATCAGAGATAGCTTGTTTTGATGGACGAATTCGATGGGGTCTTCAATGGTCAAAATATGATCGTAACGAGTGGTATTGATGTAGTCGATCATCGCCGCCAGGGTGGTACTCTTACCCGAGCCGGTCGGCCCAGTGACCAACACCAGACCCCGCGGATTTTCTGAGATCGTTTTAAAAATATCCGGCGCGGCCAAATCATCCAGCGTCAACACATCGCTTGGGATGGTCCTAAACACCGCTGCCGCCCCGCGGTTTTGCACAAAGGCATTGACCCGGAAGCGAGCCAGGTTTGGCACTTCAAAAGAAAAATCTGTTTCCAGGTTTTCTTCGTATTCTTTTCGTTGTTTATCGGTCATAATTTCATACACCAAGGCATGAACTTCTTTATGATTCAACGAAGGAATATTCAGCTTGCGGACATCACCATCCACCCGGATCAATGGCGGCACCCCGGCAGAGAGGTGTAAATCGGAAGCTTTGTGTTGCACACTAAATGCCAGTAACTCAGTAATATCCATAACAATTCTCACTTAATACAATAGAGTATATGACTACCATAGCAGAACGCTTGCAAAGCGCCTACCGACAAATTGCAGAGGAATGCACTAAGCTTGGGCCAAGTGCAGCAAATGCGCAATTAATCGCCGTCAGCAAAACCAAACCGGTCGGTGATATTTTGTCCGCTTACGCTGCCGGACAACGTCATTTTGGTGAGAACTACCCGCAGGAACTGGCTGAAAAAGTGCAACAGCTTTCGCAATGCACAGAGCTGTGCTGGCACTTCATCGGTCCTTTGCAATCGAATAAAACACGACTGGTTGCCGAAGCGGCCAGCTGGTGCCACAGCCTGGACCGGGTAAAAATTGCCGAGCGTTTGTCCGCCCAGCGTCCAACCAACATGCCAGCACTGAAGGTCTTGCTGCAAGTTAATATTAGTCAGGAGAGCAGTAAGGCGGGCATAACGCCAGAGGCTATCTTGCCGCTTGCCAAAACGGTGGATGCTTTATCAGGCCTTGAGCTGAAAGGGTTGATGGCAATTCCAGCACCCAGAGCACAGCAACAAGTGGAATCAGCCTTCGCCAGCATGCAGCAACTTAGTAAGGAACTGCAACAGCATTACCCCAAGGCCACCGAACTCTCGATGGGGATGAGCGATGACTGGCAACTGGCTCTACGATACGGCGCAACTATGATACGATTGGGCACCGCAATTTTTGGCGCAAGGAATTATGAAAGACATGAATGACAACGTGGTGGCATTTATTGGCGCCGGCAATATGGCACGCTGCGTGATTGCAGCCATGATCAAATCAGGTTATCCGGCCAGCAATATTATTGCCAGCAATCGTACTCAACCTAAATTAACGCAGTTGGCTGAGGATTATGGCATCCGTACCTGCCTGGATAATCTGGACGCAGTGCGTCAGGCCGATGTGATTGTGCTGGCGGTGAAACCACAAATGATGGCCGAAGTATGCCAGCATCTGGTCGAGCATGCGCCTGAAATCCATGAAAAGCTGTTCGTGACTGTAGCTGCTGGCTTACCAATTAGCCGTTATGAAAGCTGGCTGGGCGAAGTACGACTAGTACGCAGCATGCCCAACACCCCCTCATTGGTGGGGCTTGGTGTCACCGGACTTTTCCCAAGCCGCTGCTCCAATTACGAAAAAGCCTTTGTTGATGCCATGTTTAAAGGCACCGGCATGACGGTCTGGCTGGGGCAAGAAGCTGAGATCGATCATGTCATTGCCGTGACAGGCAGTGCACCGGCTTATTTTTTCTTTTTTATGCAGGCAATGCAACAAGAAGCAGAAACCCTGGGCTTTGCACCAGAGCAAGCAAAGAAAATGGTGGCACAAACGGCTATGGGCGCAGCCACCATGGCGCTTGAAAGTCAGCACAGTTTTGCCGAATTGCGCAGCCAGGTCACCTCCAAAGGTGGCACCACCCATGAGGCAGTCACCAGCTTCGCTGATGCCGGCCTTGAAACCATGGTCAGTAATGCCATGCAGGCCGCGATTCGCCGCGCGCGTGAGATGGCAGAAACACTTTGAACGATGCAGAAACAAACTACTTGGGACTTCTATGAATAATGCGCTGCTTTTTTTGATCAATACCGGCTTTAGCCTCTACCTGATGGTGGTGGTGTTGCGACTCTGGTTGCAACTGGCCCGGGCAGACTTTTACAATCCGTTCAGTCAGTTTATTGTCAAAGCCACCAACCCGCTGGTCCTGCCGCTGCGCAAAGTGATCCCCAGTCTGGGGCAGCTCGATACCGCCACTCTGGTATTGGCCTGGCTGGTCGCCGTGGTGAAAATGCTGGTGCTGCAGCAGTTATTGCTGGGTGGCGTAGCCCTAAGTCAGGCCCTGGTCGCCGGAGTTCTGGTGCTGGTGAAAGAAAGTCTCAGCCTGATGTTTTGGATTTTGGTGATCCGCGCCATTCTCAGCTGGTTCAGTCAGGGCCGAAACCCCATTGAGCAGGTCCTGCATCAGTTGACCGATCCTTTGCTGCGTCCAATTCGGCGTGTCATCCCACCGATGGGAGGGCTTGATTTGTCGGTATTGGTGGCGCTGATCGCATTGCAATTTATTCAAATTCTGCTGGCTGACGTGTTGCGTGGTTTTTAACTGCGGCTGCCGAGCGGCTGTTCCGCTATACTTGAATCCCAGTCGCAACTCTGGATGATGGAGGTACCCAATGAAATTCTGGCTTGGCTGTTTTTTTGCTATTCTCGCCTGGTCTGCTCAAGCTGAACAAAAGCAGCAACTGGGCCCCTGGGATGTGCATTACCTGGCCTTTAACGCTACTTTTTTAACGCCGGAAGTGGCCCGTAGTTACGGCATTGAACGCAGTCGTTTTACCGGTCTGGTGAACCTGTCGGTGTTAAACAGCAGTGATCAGGTTGCTCAGCAGGTGAATGTCACCGGCACGGCCAGAAACTTGCTGGGGCAGCAACGTACACTGCGCTTTCAGCAAGTTCGCGATGGCCAGGCTGTCTATTACTTTGCCCCACTGACGGTGCGCAATGAAGAGCTTTGGCGCTTTGATATTGTCTTGCAACAAGGCAATGAGC
>SKGJ01000036.1 GCA_007117525.1 Alkalimonas sp. | reverse complement strand
TGGTGCCATCCCAGACAAAATCGAATTTCCCAGCCGCCACTTCAGGGATATTGATGGTCCGCACCAACTCTCCGTTCGGCTTTTCAATCCGTACCTGCACATTGGTCGCCCGTCGCTCGAAATCGATAATGCCGCGCGATAAATCCTGTCCGGTGAAAACCATCTCCCTGGACGGTACCAATACACTGCGTCCGACCAGGGAAGAAGCTTGCAAAGCTTGATTAGAGCTCATACTCTCAGCAAAGCTCTTAAAGTTATTGTTCAATGAGCTGATGCCATCGGCCATAGTAAAATTGGTCATTTGCGCAATCATCTGATCATTTTCCACCGGTTTGGTCGGGTCCTGAAAAGCCAGCTGCTGCGTAAGCAGAGCAAAGAAATCAGCTTGGGTTAAAGCACCATTGTTGCGCTCGGGTACCTTGCTTTCTTCTTGCCAGTACAGATCATTGTTCAGGCCGTTGGTTGCATTGATGGTCATCACTCAGCCCTCGTTACTGTTGCTGCCCAAGACGCAGTGTCCGGATCAACATTTTTTTGGCCGCATCAGCGGTATTCACATTGGTTTCATAGGAGCGGGTAGCCGAGATCATATTGGCCATTTCTTCCATCACATTGATGTTTGGCTTGTAGATGAAACCATTCTCATCCGCCAATGGATGGTTCGGGTTGTACTCCATATTCAGCGGCGCATCCGACTCCACAATGCCAAGCACCTGAACACCGGAAACTTCGCCCTGCATTCGGCGTGCCTCAGCCAGTTCCGCGGCAAAGACAGGGTGTCGCCCCCGGTAAGTCTGTTCGACACTGCTGCTAATGCTGTTGGCATTGGCAATGTTGCTGGCGGTGGTATTTAGTCGAACCGACTGAGCCGTCATGCCGCTCCCGGCAATATCAAAAACCTTAAATGAGCTCATGGTTATTGTCCTTTCACTGCTTTCTTCAAACTGGCAATACGCCCATCCAAAAACTGCAGGCTGGTGCGATAGGCCAGATCGTTTTGCATAAAGAGGTTGCGTTCACGATGAATATCCACACTGTTGCCATCCCCGGTATCCGGCTGATCCGGATTGCGGTACTGCAACTCTTTGCGAATGGAGCTATCAATGGCGAAGTGCTTTTCATGGGTACGAGTCGGGTTACGGCCTTGCCGATGCTGTGCGTTCGATAGCGCCTGCTGAAAGTCAATATCCCGGGCTTTAAAGCCTGGGGTATCGGCATTGGCAATGTTTTCGGCCAGCACTTGGGTCCGTCGCTCTCTTATCACCATCGCTTCCGGATGCATCCCAAAAGCGTTTTTAAAGCTGATTGACATGATTGTCACCTCACTTCCATCCTACTGGTGAAAGTAAAGCAAGAGGCGGGCCAAATATTCTTTTGAATGGATCTTAGGGGAACAAAAAAACCATCACGTTTTTTTCCGATAGATAATACCGGGGTTGCAGCGGATCATTTCAAAGTCGGAATTCACACTCGACAGAGACTCAGAGGCGCCAAGAATCAAGTAACCACGTGGTGCCAAAGCCCCTGCGAACTGACGAATAATCTTGGCTTTCACGTCAGGGGAAAAGTAAATCAACACATTGCGGCAAAAAATAATGTCAAACTTACCCAACAAGGCATAACTGTCCAATAAGTTGAGATGGCGGAAACTGACATTCTTCCGCACGGCAGCTTTTAGCCGCATCATGCCGTTGCCACTGTCTTCAAAAAATTTGCTGCGCCGCTCGGCCGATAAACCTCTGGATAAGGCCAGACCATCGTACTCGGCGCGCTGGCAATGCTCCAGCATGGTATTGGAGATATCGGTGCCAAGCACATGAATACCAAGGCTAAAAGCACCTGGCCGGCTTTGCTGGTATTCCAGCCCAGTCATGGCAATCGAGTAAGGTTCCTGACCAGATGAGCTGGCCGCAGACCAAATTTTCAAGGTGCGGCTGCTTTTTTCCAGCTCCGGAAAAATTTGTTTTTTTAACAGCTCAAAGGGGTAAGTATCCCGAAACCATAAGGTTTCATTGGTGGTCATGGCATCAATCACGGCAGAGCGAAGTTGGCGCTCAAAAGGGCTCAGAGTTTTGGCTACCAGCTCGGATAGGGAGCCGACACTGAACCTTGCCATTAATGGGCCTAAACGGCTTTTCACCAGATACTGCTTATTGTCGCCCAAGACAATGCCACACTGCTGCTCCAGAAAGTCACGGAACACCTTGTACTCACTGTCTTGCAGCTCACGATTTGCCATGGGTAGCTTCCTTTACCAGCTCAATCAGCATGCAGCCACTTTTGAACAGACTCAGCCAACTCATCGGGGTTGAACTTTGCAATAAAATCATCGGCACCGACTTTTTTTACCATTTGCTGATTAAAGACCCCACTTAAAGAGGTATGCAAAATCACATGCAGCTGCTGCAATTTGGCTTCAGCTTTTAAAGCTGCTGTTAAAGTATAGCCATCCATCTCGGGCATTTCGATATCCGAAATCAGTAAACCTACTTTTTCGGTAACCGAGTGTTCGCACTCGGTTGCTGTCTGCTGCAAAAACTCAAAGGCCTCACGACCATTTTTGACCAGATGCATTTTAACGCCCAGACTTTCCAAGGCTTTTTTTACCTGATTACGGGCCACAGCAGAATCATCCGCAATCAATATCAGCCGCTCTCCCAAATCATGCTGCACGGCTTCTACCGAAATGTCTTTGGTCAGTGCTGTGGGTGAAGGCTGGATTTCTTCCAGGATTTTTTCCACATCCAAAATTTCAATCAACTCACCATCCATCTCGGTAACAGCGGTCAAATAACTTTGTTTTCCCGCCGTCCCTTCTGGCGGTGCCATAATGGCGTCCCAATTGATGTTAATAATGCGCTCGACGCCTTCGACCAGAAAGCCTTGCACCGAACGATTGTATTCGGCAATCACAACAAAACTGCTGCTCAGATCGCTGATGGGCTTCCCACCAATGGCAAGACTCAGGTCAATCACCGAAATGGTTTGCCCACGGATATGAGCGATACCACGCACCCACTTATTTCGTTTGGGCAAAGCAGTTAAGTTTGGACACTGCAGCACTTCCCGCACTTTAAAGACATTAATCCCATAGCGCTGTTTACCCGGCAAGCGAAACAGCAACAGCTCCAGTCTGTTTTGTCCAACCAGTTGGGTGCGCTGATTGACGGAATCCAAAATACTTGCCATCTGTTGCTCCTGTGACGGGCAAAAAGGATCGATTCTTGCTTTTACAGCCATATCGAAGGTGTTTT
>SKGJ01000401.1 GCA_007117525.1 Alkalimonas sp. | reverse complement strand
GATTGCGGGGTTTTTGCTTGCGATTAACTGGTTCACAGCTGGTTTACTTTAAACTGCGTGTTTGTACAGGCCTGGCTACTGGGTATTGGCATTAAAAAAACCGCCGCAGCGGTTTTTTTAATGGGGAAGCGGGGGGAGCTTACAGCCGTTCCAGCATAGCTGCGGTGAAGTCGGTGGTGCCGTGGCTGCCGCCAAGATCGCGGGTGGTGCGATCGCCGCTGGCAATCACATCGGTCAGGGCTGCTTTGATTTTCTCGGCTTTGTCTTTCATGCCCAGATGCTCCAGCATCTGAATCGACGCCAGGATCACCGAGCTAGGGTTGGCCAGGTTTTTACCAGCAATATCCGGCGCGCTGCCGTGCACGGCTTCGAAAATCGCGCAGTCCTCACCAATGTTCGCACCCGGAGCCATGCCCAGGCCGCCGACCAAGCCCGCGCACAAGTCGGACAGGATGTCGCCAAACAGGTTGGTGGTGACAATCACATCAAACTGCTGCGGGTTCATTACCAGCTGCATGCAGGCGTTATCAACAATCATTTCCTGCATCTGAATGTCGCTGTACTGAGCCGCCACTTCACGCGCTACTTTTAAGAACAAGCCAGAGGTGGACTTCAGGATATTGGCCTTGTGCACTACGGTCACTTTTTGACGCTGTTCGCGACGCGCCAGCTCAAAGGCAAAACGCACGATGCGCTCGGCACCTTCACGGGTGATGATGCTGGTAGCCTCGGCGACCAGGCCATCTTCGGACACCACCTGGCCATGACCGGAGTACATGCCCTGGGTGTTTTCCCGGATGGTGATGATATCGATGTTCTCGTAACGGGCTTTGGTGCCTTTGAACGAAATCACCGGCCGTACATTGGAGTACAGATTGAACTGTTTGCGTAAGGTCACATTGATGGAGGTAAAGCCTTCGCCAACCGGCGTGGTCAATGGGCCTTTTAAGGTGATTTTGTTGCGGGCAATCGCATCCAGTGTCGCCTGAGGCAACAGCTCACCTGTTTTTTCCAGCGCTGTTAAGCCAGCATCTACGTACTCGTAAGCAAAGTCACAGCCAACCTTGTCGAGGATCTGAATGGCTGCTTCAACAATACTGGGACCGATGCCATCACCTTTGATGACCGTAATGGTTTGGGTAGTCATGAAAAACCCTTTAATTAGCTATCGTGGAATTGGAGGCTGGGCAGAGCTGCCCGAAATCGCGGCAAATTATAGCACTTTTTCCTGATATGATGCCAGTTTGTAGGAAGCTTACTTGATATACGACCTTAGTCGCAGACTTTGCGGCCATAAATTAAGTAATAAAACTACATCATGCTGGGCAGTGGGGAATAGCAAAGAGATAACAGGGCGGCATCGGTTTGCTCTGTGAGCTGAGTGGGTGGTGCTGGTTGCAGCATCAGTTGATCGCACTGTGCGTAAGCCTGATGCAGTTGCTGGCTGTATAGCCGGACTGTGGCAGGCTGAGCATGCGCGCTGTCGGGCAACCGAAAGTACAGCAAAGCCTTTTGCAGGCTTGTGGGCAGCTGGTAATGATGACAGAGCCACTGCAGCCGTTTTAAAAACTCATTGGACTGCCAGATTTGTCGCCGGCACAGCTGCTGCAAGTGCTGGCAACCGGCTGGCGTCAAGCCGGGCAGATAGCGCAAAGCGCCTTGCTGCCACAAAGGCAGACAAAGCAGCCAGCTGAGCAGCTCGGTCTGAGCGGCCGGCAGGTCGGTTTCGAACTGGCGCAGAGCCAGATGCAGCATATGCCGCAGTTGCAGCAACCACAGATGAAAGGGCTGTTGCTGTTGCTGCGCAAATTGCAAACACTGGCTTTGCGCCAACAACCACGGCAGCTGGCTGCCCCCCAGCAGCAGGAGGGCGTGTTTCAGCTGGCCAATGGCTTGCTGACTGCGATTGGCCTGGCTGGCCGCTTCAAGCAGCAGCTGCGTGTCGGTAGGGTTTTGCTCCAACTGTTGCAGCAGCTCGGGTTGAGGCAAAGCGCAAAGTGCTTCAATATCTGCATAATTGAGCGGGGATGCGGCGCTTTGTTCTGGCCAGAGCTGCGGGATCAGTTCAGCGGCGCAGGCTCTGTCGATTTGCTCCAACCAGCTCCAGTCGCTAAAGCGACTTTGAAGCTGATGCTCTGGCTCCACCAGCTCGGTCACGGCTTGCACTGGTCCTTGCAGCCGGCCGCTTTGCAGCGGCAGCAGCAGCCAGCAATCGTCTTGCTGGTCGAGCACCAGATAGCATTGCCCGGCGCTTTGCAAGCGTTGACCACAGCGCCACAGAGTTGGCCCTGAGCTGGCCAATGCACTCAGATGGTGTTGACTATAAGGATCGAGTTGCCGCCAGAACAAGCTTTGCAGCTTTAGCAACAAGCCGGCATTGGCGCTAAGACACAACCGACTGGCCAACTGATAGCTCAGCGCTAAAGCACTGCTGAATGGGTTTTGTTGCCAATAGGGAAGATTCGCGGCCTTGGGATGACACTGTTGCAGCCAATGGCGGCTGTAAGCGGGCAATTGCTGATTGTAGCGGGCCAGACTGTAGCGGGCGGCTAAGTGCAGCAGCTTGGAGTTTGAGCGTTGCTCTGCGCTCAGGCGATTCAAGGGCTCGGCAACAGCCAGCAAGCCAAGCAAAGCAGTGCTTAGCAGTTGAATGCGCAGCTTTTCAGGCCATTGCTGCTGGTAAGACAACACCAGCAGCAGGCAAGCTTGCCGCATGGCTACCAGGGTCGCGAAGGGTGCTTGTTCGGCGCTTAATTGCAGTTGAGCCAGCAAACTGTATGGGCTCTGCTCAGCCTGGGCCAGTATCGCCTGAGCCAGTTGCTCGGCTTGAGATTGCAAGTTTTCCAGGCCAGCCGGCCCGCCTCCCGAGCGGTAAAAGTCGCTGATTGCCTGATACAAAGCCGGCCAGCTGCGTGGCTTAGTCTGGGTTTGGACGTTCGCGTTCATAGCGCTCGATGGCTTCGTTGCCGATGGCGACCAATTGCCGATCGACAAACAGCAGGGCGGTGCACTCATCTTCGGTGGTGATGCCGTCAGCAATGGCGCGGTGGGTGCGGTAGTACAACAGTTGGTGGACTACGCCATCTTTGCGGTAGGCCCGGGTAATATCGGGCCCGCCCAGCCGCTCAATCACTTGCTGCTGTTGTACCCCTGCTGCTGGCTCCAGCGTTTTAATGAACTTGGCATTGAAGGTTTCCCGGATTTGCCAGTTCATCTGGGAGGGATCGTCCGGGTAAAAGCGCAAAATGGCTGCCATAAT
>SKGJ01000056.1 GCA_007117525.1 Alkalimonas sp. | reverse complement strand
CACAAAAGCCTGCGTCATTCATAATGTCTTTGTGCAGCGGGATGTTGGTTTTGATACCGCCAACCAGCAGCTCAGCCAGGGCATTACGCATCCGGGCGATGGCCACCTCGCGGCTATCCCCGTAGGTGATCAACTTGCCAACCATCGAATCGTAGTTTGGTGGCACGGTGTAATCGGCATAAATATGCGAGTCCCAGCGGACGCCCAGACCACCCGGCGGGTGGAAACGGGTGATGGTGCCCGGTGAAGGAATAAAAGTTGAGGGATCTTCGGCATTGATCCGGCATTCAATGGCATGGCCACGAATGACAATGTCTTCTTGTTTGATGCTGAGCGGCAAACCGGAAGCGATACGCAGTTGTTCTTTGATCAGATCGACACCGGTGATCATTTCTGTGACCGGGTGCTCAACCTGAATACGGGTGTTCATTTCAATAAAGAAGAACTCGCCGTTTTCAAACAGGAATTCAAAGGTACCGGCGCCGCGGTAATTCATCACTTTGCAGGCTTCGACACAACGGCCACCGATAAAGTCACGCAGTTCCTGATTGATGCCCGGAGCCGGTGCTTCTTCGACCACCTTTTGGTGACGACGCTGCATCGAGCAGTCACGCTCGCCCAGGTGAATGGCGTGGCCCTGACCATCGGCCAGCACCTGCACTTCGACATGGCGTGGGTTTTCCAGAAATTTTTCCATGTAGACCATGTCGTTGCCAAAAGCCGCTTTGGCCTCGGCTTTGGTCATCTCGATGGAACTGACCAGCTCGCTTTCGGAGCGCACCACCCGCATCCCGCGACCACCACCGCCACCGGCTGCTTTGACAATGATGGGGTAGCCAATGCGGTTGGCAATGGTTTTGTTGGTGGCAGCGTCGTCACCAACGGCACCGTCGGAGCCCGGTACACAAGGCACGCCCGCTTTTTTCATCGCTTCGATGGCCGAGACTTTGTCACCCATCAGCCGAATGGAGTCCGGGCGTGGCCCAATAAAGACCAGGCCACTTTCTTCCACTTGCTGGGCGAATTCGGCATTTTCTGCCAAAAAGCCGTAGCCGGGATGGATGGCCTGAGCGTTGGTCACTTCGGCAGCGGCAATCAGTGCCGGCACATTGAGGTAGCTCTTTGGCGAAGGTGCCGGGCCAATGCAGATGGTTTCATCGGCCAGCAGCACGTGTTTCAGGTTACGGTCGACCGTGGAGTGCACAGCAACCGTCTTGATACCGAGTTCTTTGCAGGCACGCAGAATACGCAGTGCAATTTCGCCCCGGTTGGCAATCAAGACTTTCTCTAACATAGGATAGGCCTTTTGCTTATTCGATAATCACCAGAGGCTGGTCAAACTCTACCGGCTCACCGTCCTGAACCAGGATTTCTTTCACCACACCGGCTTTGTCGGACTGGATCTGGTTCATCATTTTCATCGCTTCCACGATGCAGAGCGTATCGCCGACTTTGACGCTTTGACCTACTTCAACAAAGGGCTTGGCGGTCGGTGATGGAGCCCGGTAGAAAGAGCCGACCATTGGCGAGCGGACCTGGTGCCCGCTTGGCTCTGGTGCTGCTGCAGGCGCTGAAGACGCTGCTGGTGCGGCTGCCGCTGGGGCGGGGGCGGCCACTGGCGCTGGTGCTGCCGCATAGTGCAGCTGTTGCGGAGCGGTGCTTTGCCGACTGATGCGAACGGATTCTTCGCCCTCGGTAATTTCAAGTTCAGAAATGCCGGACTCTTCGACCAGTTCAATCAGTTTTTTAATTTTTCTAATGTCCATAAAGGTTTAACCTGTCATTCTAGGTGGATGGATTGGATGCGATGTACGACACGGCCGCCTCAATGGCAAAGCGATAGCCCTGTGGCCCGAGACCACAGATCACGCCTTTGGCAATGTCGGAAAGATACGAGTGTTGCCGGAAGGGTTCCCGGGCATGCACATTGCTTAAGTGTACTTCGATGCAGGGAATGGCCACCGCCAGCAGCGCATCACGCAGCGCAACGCTGGTGTGGGTGAAGGCGCCGGGGTTGATGATGATAAAGTCAACCTGGCCCAAGCTTTGGTGAATACGGTCAATCAGCGCATGCTCGGCATTGCTCTGAAAGTGACTGAGCTCTGCCTGTTGTGTCTGGGCAAAGGCGTCCAGTTGCGCCACCAGCTCAGCCAGGGTTTGCCGGCCATAGACCTCAGGCTCCCGTACCCCCAGCATGTTCAGGTTTGGACCATTTAACAACAAAATCCGGGTTTTATTCACCATAAGCTGCACATATCCTGCACGTTCACGTTTGTTGTCTCCATTATGCCTGAAGCTGCCAGAATAAACAGCAGCCTGAAGCTTTCGATGGTCAAAACGTGCGCTTGGTTTCGATTTAACGGCTTATTATAGTGAAATCGTGACAAATGGCAGCAAAATACTGGTCTAATCAGCAGGAAAAGACCAGTGTGCTGCCTTGGGGCTTAGCGCTTAAAGACGAGGCTTTAGTCCAGAATGGCGGCCAGGTGCCGGCCGAAAGGCCGGGCTGCCATAAAGCCGGTCACCCGCGACTGCGTCAGCTCCTTGCCTTCGGCATCGAAGAACAACAGGGTGGGTAGGCCCAGCACCTGATAACGGTCGAGCAGCTGCTGGTCGGCGCGCGTCATTCGGGTCACGTCCACTTTCAACAACACCATTTGTTGCAAGTAGGGTTGGACCTGGTCGGATGGAAAGGTCAACAGCTCAAACTCTTTGCAAGCGACGCACCACTCGGCGTAGAAGTCCAGCACCACATGCTGGCCATTGGCTTTGGCTTCGGCCAGCGCCTGCTCCAGCTCGGCCTGATCGGCCAGCAAGCGAAACTGGCCGGGCAGCTGTTGGCCTGCTGTTGTTTGCGCTGCAACAGTGCCAGCGGATTGCGGCCAGAGCAGCTGCACATTGATCAGCACGGTCAGGATCACCAGCAGTTGAGCCGGCAACCAGAGCGCGCTGCGGGCTTTGGCATTGCTCAGCTGCTGCGATACATAATGCAGGTAGTAGGCGGCACTGAGTGCCAGCAAGCTACCGAGCAGCAGGGTCACCCAGCCGGGCACAAAACGATCCAATAACCAGACCGGCACCGCCAGCAGCAAAAAGCCGAAGATGTTTTTCACCGCGTACATCCACTGACCGGCTTTGGGCAACAGCTTGGCCCCCGAGCTGCCCAGTAGCAGCAGTGGCAAGCCCATGCCTAGGCTGAGCACATAGAGGGTAATGGCCCCACGCAGCAAGTCGCCGCTTTGTGCCACATAAATTAATGCCGCCGTTAACGGCGCCGTGGTGCAGGGTGAGGCAATCAGCCCCGACAGGCTGCCCATCACAAAGGCGCCTTTGCTGGAGCCTCGTTGTTGCTTGTTGCTGATGGCTGCTACTTTGGCTTGCCAAGCGCTGGGTAGACTAAAATTCAGCGCACCAAACATCGCCAGCGCCAGCAACACAAACAGCAGGCTCACGACCAGCAGAATGGCCGGGTGTTGCAGCATGGCCTGAAAACGAACCCCCAGGCTGGCAATCACCAGGCCAAGCAGGGCATAGGTCAGCGCCATGCCCTGGACATAGGCAAAGGACAGGGTAAAGGCTTTTTTATTGGATAAATCCTTGCCCTGGCCGACAATGATGCTGGATAAAATCGGGTACATTGGAAAGACACAAGGGGTAAAGGCCAGCCCCAGCCCCAGCAGGAAAAACACCCCCAGCGTCAGTAAAAAGCCAGAGCCGGCCAAGCGCTCGGCCAGGGTATTCTGGCTGGAGACCGGCGCCGAACCAGCGCCGCCCGCAGCAACCGGCTCTGCTGCACCAGCCGCCCCAGCCGGGCTTAACGGCACTGTCTTGGTGGTCGGAGGGTAGCAAAAGCCGGCTTCGGCGCAGCCCTGGTAACGGATCCTCAGTTCAGCGTCTTCACCAATGTCGGATAACGGCAAGCGCAAAATAACCTGATGGTAATAGACATCGGTGACGCCGAAGAACTCATCTTCAATCGTCATGGCGGCCGGGTAGGTCGGATGCGAGAAGCTAACGGCGATGCCGGCAAACTGAAACTGCTCTTTGTACAGGTAGTAACCGTCGGCGATGGTCCAGCTGAGCATCAGCTCGTCGTCGTTCTGACGAAAATCAAACACAAAGGCATCATCAACCGGTAAAAAACGGGACGACTCGCCGGTCAGGCTGGCCAGGATGCTGTCCTGCGCCTGGACGGGAAGCAGCGTCAGCCAAAGCAGCGCTACACAACTGAATAAAGCTCTAAACATCGGATCCTACTTCACGGTTTGCATGGTCACTGCCAGAGCATACGCCAACAAGATGCTTCTGGTCTGGTTCGAAGCGATACAATACCAGCCAGAGGCCACCATTAGCAAAATTGGCAAAAAAAAATTTCCAGGCCCCCTTGGATTCAGTTTTTGCTTACCCCATATAGAGCGCAACCCTTTTTAACAACCCATGTTAAAACGCAAACTCGCTTTAGGAGATAGAGCATGAATATTCGTCCTTTACATGATCGTGTCATCATCAAACGTCTGGAAGCTGAAACCAAATCAGCTGGCGGCATCGTGCTGACCGGCTCCGCCGCAGAAAAATCAACCCGTGGCGAAGTGGTTGCTGTTGGCAAAGGCCGTATTCTGGAGAATGGTGAAGTTCGTCCGCTGGATGTTCAGGTCGGAGACAAAGTTTTGTTTGGTGCCTATGTTGAGCGCACCGAGAAAATTGATGGTGAAGAATACGTCATCGTAAAAGAAGACAGCATTCTGGGCGTGATCACTGAATAAGCAGTGCCCCCGTCGTAACCAACAGTTTAATTGAGGAAGGAATTGAAAAATGGCAGCAAAAGAAGTTCGTTTTGGCGATGATGCCCGCAATAAAATGCTGAAAGGTGTCAACATCCTGGCCAACGCCGTGCGTGTGACTCTGGGCCCGAAAGGCCGCAATGTGATCCTGGATAAGTCCTTTGGTGCGCCTTTGATCACCAAAGATGGTGTTTCTGTCGCCAAAGAAATCGAGCTGGAAGACAAGTTCGAAAACATGGGCGCCCAGATGGTGAAAGAAGTTGCTTCTAAAGCCAACGACGAAGCCGGTGACGGCACCACCACGGCCACTGTGCTGGCGCAAAGCATCATCAACGAAGGTGTCAAAGCCGTCGCTGCGGGCATGAACCCGATGGATCTGAAGCGCGGTATCGACAAAGCTGTGGTTGAAGCCGTTGCAGAGCTGAAAAATCTGTCTCAACCTTGTGCCGACAGCAAGTCAGTCGCTCAGGTCGGTACCATCTCAGCCAACTCCGATGCTGAAATCGGCCAGATCATCGCCGATGCGATGGACAAAGTGGGCAAAGAAGGTGTCATCACGGTTGAAGAAGGTCAGGCGCTGGCCAACGAGCTGGATGTGGTTGAAGGCATGCAGTTTGACCGTGGCTACCTGTCGCCTTACTTCATCAACAATCAGGAAGCCGGCCAGGTCGAGTTGGACAGCCCGTTCATTCTGAATGTGGATAAGAAAATCTCCAACATCCGTGAGCTGTTGCCGGTGCTGGAAGGTGTGGCCAAAGCAGGCAAGCCGTTGCTGATCATCGCTGAAGATGTTGAAGGCGAAGCGCTGGCGACTCTGGTTGTCAACAACATGCGCGGCATCGTCAAAGTGGCTGCGGTCAAAGCGCCAGGCTTTGGTGACCGTCGTAAAGCCATGCTGCAGGACATCGCTGTGCTGACCAACGGTACTGTGATCTCTGAAGAAATCGGCCTGGAGCTGGAAAAAGCCACGCTGGAAGATCTGGGCACAGCCAAGCGTGTGGTGATCACCAAAGACAACACCACCATCATTGATGGTGCCGGTGACGAAGACGCCATTGCTGGCCGCGTGAAGCAAATCCGTCAGCAAATCGAAGAAGCGACCTCAGATTACGACAAAGAAAAGCTGCAAGAGCGCCTGGCCAAGCTGGCGGGTGGTGTTGCCGTGATCAAAGTCGGTGCGTCGACTGAAATCGAAATGAAAGAGAAAAAAGCCCGCGTTGAAGACGCGCTGCACGCAACCCGTGCCGCCGTCGAAGAAGGCGTGGTCCCTGGCGGTGGTGTTGCTCTGGTCCGTGTTGCGGCCAAGCTGACTGCCCTGACAGCGGAAAACGAAGATCAGAACCACGGCATCAAAATCGCCCTGCGTGCGATGGAAGCGCCACTGCGTCAAATCGTCGCCAACGCCGGTGAAGAACCGTCTGTGGTCGTCAACAAAGTCAAAGATGGCTCTGGCAACTACGGTTACAACGCAGCCAACGAGACCTACGGCGACATGCTGGAAATGGGTATCCTGGATCCAACCAAAGTAACCCGTTCTGCACTGCAGTTCGCTGCTTCTGTCGGCTCTTTGATGATCACCACCGAGGCGATGGTGACTGAAATCCCTAAGGATGAGCCAGCAGCCCCAGATATGGGCGGCATGGGCGGTATGGGCGGCATGGGTGGCATGATGTGATGCACTCAGACCTCGTCTGACCTTGGAAAACCCGGTGCCAGTGCGCCGGGTTTTTTGTTTTTCAAAAGACAATCCATTACAAAAAATGACAACTTAATGAACCCAGTTCAGTCTATAGTCATATACACTTGACTAAACTTTATACACAGGAGGGGCAATGTGTCCTTCCTGTGCTGTGGTAAAACGCTGTCGTATTGGAGGCAAGCATGAAACCTATTTGGCGTAAATTAACAATGGCAGTGGCGCTCAGCGGTCTGCTGGGGGTAAGCGTTCATGCGCTGGCAGACGAGAGTTCCAATTTGAGTCTGAGCTTTCAGGAGCCTGAGAAATTCACCGATATCCGGCCAGCCAATGAAAGCCGTGCCCGTTTTCGTGAACGCACTTTGGCGGGCTTTGAGCGCATTTTTGAAGAGTTTGCTGCCGAGCTGCCAGAGGGCTACCGTTGGCAGGTGACGGTCACCGACATCGATCTGGCGGGGGATGTCAACCCGATGTACAGCCGTGCCGGGCAGGACATTCGGGTGGTTAAAGATATTTACTCACCCCGGGTGGCTTTTAGTCATGAGCTGCGCGATGCCTACGGCGCGCAGGTTGCGGCTGGTGATGTGAATTTGCGGGACATGGGCTTTATGCAAAGCCCGCGCATGGTCGGTCCGCGCCATCAGGAGCTGCGTTATGAGTATACCATGCTAAAACGTTGGTTTGAGCGCGATCTGCTGGCTGAGGTCGAGGCTCATCAGGCAAAACTGCCAAAAGTCAGTGACTGAGCAACCGGTTTAAGGTCAACACACTCTGAAAACGGCAGGCCGGGGCTTGCCGTTTTTTTGTGGTTACGACTTAACCGCTTGCTGAAACTCCAGCAAGGTCTGGTGCAGCTGCTTCAGTTGCTGCACGGCCCGTTGCAAAGTGGCGGTATTGAACTGTTTGCTTTGACGCATGGCTGCAACCAGCTCGGCTGTTTCAGCCAGGTAAGGCATAAAACGATCGCTTTGCTGCTGAAAACCGGCGCTGGCTGGGAAAATGGCCTGGTGCTTGCCCTGGCCTTGCTTTTTCAGGGCATCCAGCGCCTGGTCGGCATCCAGTGCTTTTCGGTACAGCTCTTTAAGATTGGCATCCAGTTGATCCAGCAATTGCTCCATCCGCCTACTCCTCGGTACAAAGCGTCGATTATGCCATAAAGAGGCCCTTTGCGGGGGCCTCTCTTTCAATTTTAGCCGATTTGTTATATCATCTCATCTCTGCAACAACCAACCCGGATACAACAGTGCTGAATCTTGGACGCAATCTGATGGATAAAGCAGGCATTGCCTTGACATCGCTTTGTGCGCTGCATTGCATTCTGCTGCCTGTGCTATTGCCTGTGTTACCGCTGTTGGGGGCCAGCTTTCTGGCCGACGAAAGCTTTGAACGTGCTGTGTTGCTGATCACCATCGTGCTTGGTTTTATCGCTTTGTTCTTCGGCTTTCACCGTTACCACCGTAAGTTGTATCCCTTTTACTCGTTGTTTCTGGGTGGCTTTATATACTGGCACAAAGACAGCCTCGGGCACCATTGGGAGCCTCTGGTAGTGACCGTAGGGGCTGCTTTTGTGGTGTTGGCGCATTTGCTGAATATGCGGCTTTGCAAGCGCTGCAAAGGTTGCACTACCGAGGCGAGTGCAACCAAACCCCTTGGCTGCAAAGACAGCGCTGAACCGGTCTGATACTGCTCTACTACTCGACTACTCTAACTACAGCGAGCTCATTGTCGTTAGGTGCTCACTGGCAATGACCCGGCTGCGGGCCGGGTAATTGGTAAAAATGCCATCCACCCCAAGCTGCTGCATCGCGTGAATATCTTCCAGTTCGTCCACCGTATAGACATAGGCTTTTAACCCCAGAGCATGGGCATCATCCACCAAGGACTGATCAATAAAGTTGACGTCGCAATGGATGGAATAAAACTTTAGATCAGCAACATAACGGGCATAGTTCAGTTGTAGGCTGGCTGTCAGAGCGCCAAGCTTGAGCGCGGGGCGGGCTTGTTGCAATTGCAGCAGCAGATGATGGTTAAATGAGGAGACCAGCAATTGAGCTGGGTCCAACCCCAGTTGTTGCTCTGCTTTGGTAAGTAAGGCCAGCAAAGGCTCGGCAGTATTTTTGCCTTTTAATTCAATATTGAGCCAGCATTTGCCGTGGGTCAGCTGCAGCACCTGCCATAAGGTCGGGATGCGCTGGCCTTGTCCGGCATCCAGTTGCAGTAGGTAGCTTAGTGCATGCTGATAGATGGTGCCGCTGCCATTGGTGGTTCGTTCCAGCTTGGGGTCGTGGATGACAATCAGATCGTCTTCGACCGCATAGACATCAATTTCAATGGCATCGGCACCTTGCAGCAGCGCTTGCTCAATCGCCAGCAGGGTGTTTTCCGGGAAGTCGCCACTGGCACCGCGGTGGGCAATGATTTCCATGCGAACTCCTCAGCGACGACTGTTGCTGTTAGCTTAGCTGTCTTGCAGGCGCCGCGCAAAAGGCGCGCCCATCCGGGTGACGCTGCCGGGCTCTTGCTCGGGTAAAAACGCCAGTTGCTCCGGGGCAAAAGCCAGCACCACGGTCGAGCCCAGCTTAAAGCGACCCATTTCAGCGCCTTTCTCCAATCGCACCGCAGTCGGTCCTGTGGCCGGGTACTGCCAGCGGTGCACTGTTTTGCCGGTCGGTGGGGTAATGGTTCCGGCCCAGACGGTTTCAATGCTGGCAACGATGGTTGCCCCCACCAGCACCAGTGCCATCGGACCCAGCTCGGTATCAAAGATGGTGACCACCCGCTCGTTGCGGGCAAAGAGGTTGGGGACATTTTCAGCGGTTAAAGGATTGACGGAGAACAAATCGCCCGGCACATAAATCATTTCCCGCAGGGTGCCTGCAACCGGCATATGGATGCGGTGGTAGTCTTTCGGCGCCAGGTAAATGGTGGCAAAGTGGCCATCGATGAAAGGTTCAGCGGTGCTTGCTTCGCCTCCCAGTAGGCTTTGCAGCGAATAATCGTGGTTCTTAGCCTGCACCAGCTTACCATCGGTAATGGGTCCTAACTGACTGATGGTACCGTCAACCGGATGAGCAATGATATCGGCAGCGTCTGCCAGTGGCCGGATACCGTCTTTCAGTGGTCGGGTGAAAAACTCGTTAAAGCTGCGGTAATCACGCGCTTGCTCAAACTTGGCTTCAGTCATATCGATTTTATAGGCTTTGATAAAGAGCTTGATCAGCAAGTGGCTGAAGAAACCCAGCCGGGCTGCTGCCAGATAGCCGACCAGTCGCGAGATCAGGTGCTTGGGCAGAAGGTATTGCAGGATAATTTTTACTTGGTCCATAACGGGCTCTTCACGGTTAAAAATGATTGGGTTTATCTTCTGCCATGCTGGTCAGAATACGCAGGTAACTCTGGTAGCGCTGCTCACTGATGCTGCCATCGGCCACAGCCTGCAGGATAGCACAGCCAGGGTCTTTGATGTGTTTGCAGTCCCGAAACTTGCAATGGCCGAGCAAGGGCTGAAATTCAGTAAAGCCGGCCGTTACCTGCTCCGGGCTAAAATGCCAGAGGCCAAACTCCCGGATGCCGGGCGAGTCGATGAGCTTGCCTCCGCCAGGCAAATGATAGAGGCGGGAGGCGGTGGTAGTGTGTTGGCCGAGCCCGGAGACATCCGACACCTGCTGGGTGGATAACGCCAACTCCGGCAAAATGGCATTCATGATGGAGGATTTACCAACCCCCGACTGACCGACCAAAATGCTGGTGCCTTGTTGCAATAAGGCCAGCAGTTCAGCCATGCCCTGACCTTGTTTGGCGCTCAGCCAGAGGCAGGGGTAGCCAAGTGCTTGGTACAGCTGCAGTTGATCTTCAAGCGCCTTCTGTTGCGAGGCATCCAACAAGTCGGTTTTATTGAGCACCAGTACAGGGGGAATGCCCGTCACCTCGGCAGCCACCAGGTAGCGGTCTATGATGTGGGCAGAGAACTCGGGCAGCACCGCAGAGACCACCACAATGCGATCAATGTTGGCGGCGACTGGTTTTAAACCGTCGTAAAAGTCGGGTCGCAGCAAGACGGTGGTTCGTTCAGCGACGGCGTCAAGAATGCCATCAACCCCACCTTGCGACTGACGGGCACGGCGAAACACCACCCGATCGCCGGTGACGACCGATGTCAGAGTGCGGCGCAGGTTGCAGCGGATGACCTGACCATCCTCTGCTTCGACATCGGCGTGCTTGCCAAAGCGGCTTAAAATTAAGCCGGGCTCTGCGGCCAGGTAGATGGCATCCTCGGCCGGATCCGGCCCTTGGCTGGTATCGAGCCGCTTTTGATTGTGCCGGGCAATGCGGGCTTGCTGCTGTTTGGTTAAACGACGTTTCGGGCTCACTCGGTTGTGCCTGTTGTTTGCTGGTCGCGCTGTGCAATGGGGTGTATGATACCGCTTATCCGTTCAGTTACAAAGTGTCCGGCAGGCATGGCCGGCAGAGGAATTCAAAGATGGCAGCAAATGAACAGAATTTAATTTGGCTGGATTTGGAAATGACCGGGCTGGACCCGAAAAAAGACGTTATTCTGGAAATTGCCACCATCGTCACTGACAGCCAGTTAAACATTCTGGCGGAAGGCCCGTCACTGGCCATTAAACAGCCGGACTCGGTGCTGGATGGCATGGACCCTTGGTGTGTTGAGCAGCACGGTAAAAGTGGCCTAACAGAGCGCTGTCGGCAAAGCACAGTCAGTCTGGCCGAGGCCGAGCAGCAAACCCTGGCCTTTGTTCGCCAATACGTGCCAGCGGGCAAATCCCCGATGTGTGGCAACAGCATCGGTCAGGACCGGCGCTTTTTGGTCGAGTACGCCCCAGAGCTGGAAGCTTACTTTCATTACCGCAACCTGGATGTCAGTACGGTAAAAGAGCTGGCCCGGCGCTGGGCGCCAGAAGTGCTGAAGCAAGTGCAAAAGCAGGGCAGTCATCTGGCATTGGACGACATTCGCGATTCCATTGGTGAATTAGTCAGCTATCGCACGCATTTTTTCAAAATTCCGCAATAAAGGGCTTGCAATGGCCGCTGGTTTTTGTAAAATGCGCGGCATCAGGACGATGCCAGACCTGATACGCAATGCGAGTATAGCTCAGCTGGTAGAGCGCGACCTTGCCAAGGTCGAGGTCACGAGTTCGAACCTCGTTACTCGCTCCAAATTCTGAAAAAGCAGCCTTATGGCTGCTTTTTTGCTTTCTGCTTCTGTGGTTTATAGCCCCTGAGTTTTCCCCTGCGACCTGAGCTCAGGCATCCCGTGGTAAGCCCTTTTCAATAATCCGCACCAGCCGCTCAGTCTGACGCGACAACAGCGACGCATGAAGCCACTGCTTTTTCTTTTGCTGCTGCAAGGCCCAGTCAATGTGCTCTTGCACCAGCTCGGAAGCTTGGGCACGGGCTTGTTGCAACGCCTGCACAATGGTGGCCGAATAAGGGGCATTGCCAAGCGCCACCGCAAGATTGCGTTGCCAGCGCTGATAACCGATGCGCCGAATCGGGCTGCCTTCGGTGCGCT
>SKGJ01000365.1 GCA_007117525.1 Alkalimonas sp. | reverse complement strand
GAAGATGCGCTGGCGCTAAAGCTGGTCACTGAGCATGCCTGGCGCGAACAGGTGCTGGCCAGGCTGCCAGCCGATGACGTTATTGCCCAAAATGCCGATTTTTACAGCCGCAAACTGTTTTCTGAATCCAGCTGCGAGCGTAAACATGCCATCAGCAAGTTGGTGCATTCCATGCTGACAGAAATTTCGGTGCGTGCTCAAGGTCGCTTTAGAACACCTTTGCTGGATTATCAGGCCCAGATATCAGCGCAAGCAAAGCAAACCTTGGCGGTATTGAAAGACTTTGTCTACCAGCAGGTGATCAAAAGCCCGGAAGTGCAAAGCCTGGAGTACAAGGGGCAGCAACTGATTCTGAAGCTTTTTCGGGTGTTGCGTGATAATCCAAAGCGCTTGTTACCCCCGGCTGTGCTGGCGCGCTATCAAGAGGCAGCACAAAAAGATCGGGTGATTTGCGATTACCTGGCAACCCTAACCGATCACCATGCGGTTCGCTTGTACCACAAGCTGTTTAGCCCGGACATGGGATCGGTGTTTGATCGGATTTAAAGCCGGCAGACAGCAAGGTGTCTGCCGGCACAGCGCAGTTAGAGCAGTTAGAACTGAAGGCGGGTTTGCAGGTACCAGAAACGGCTACCCGGCATTTCATAGTTGGATGGATCATAGCCATTCAGTGTGCAGGACAAACAAATCGGTGGCTCCTTGCCAAACAAGTTGTTCAGGCCAACCGTCAATTGCAGGCCGTTTAACAACGCCTCGGTTTGCCAGCTAAGCTGCAGGTCGTGGTAAACCACTGAGCCCAAACGGTTTTGGCCCTCTTCTGGATTGTTGCGACAGACGGCGAAGCTGGCCGCCCGTCCGCAGCTTTCGGTCAGTTCGCTCAGGTAGCGCAGCGTCCAGCTGGCCTGAATACTGTCATTGCCAAAGGCCAGATTCAAATTACTGCTAAAACGGGGGATGCCGCTGTTGTTCACTTCAACCCCAACGGTTCTGGGTTGGCGCTCATTGTTGGCATCAAACACCCGATGGTAATTCATCATGGTGGTTCGCCAGTTGACGCTGAGTTGACCAATGTCTGTGGCCGGTTGCAACCAGCTGACATCAAAGTCAACACCTGAAGTATCGATTTTTCCGATGTTGGTCAGGGTGTTGCTGAAGTTATCGATGGCTCCTAACGCATTGCGCTGAATACCGCCACAAAAATCATTGCTAAGGCTTTGTACGCAAAGGTTCAGTTGGGTTTGCGCATCCAGTGCCTGAATGGCACCTTTGAGCTGATGACGATACCAGCTCATGCTGATATCCATCCGTTCGGACCAGCTGGTCTGGCTGGCAAACTCCGGGCTGTAGACAAAACCCAGGTTATGGCTGGTGGAGGACTCAGGCTGCAACTCCCGATTACCACCAGTAATTACCCCAATTTGCGGATTTGGCTGGACATAGGAAGCTGGAACGCCCAGGGCGGAACAATTGGCCTGGATACTTGCATCCGAAGGCTCTGAGCAGGGGTCGTCCAGCACGGCATCAAAGCCACTGGCAGAGCCAAACAGCTCGCCAATATTTGGAGCCCGGAAACCTTCCGCCCAACTGCCGCGTAACAGCAATTCTGAAGAGAGTTGCCAGCGAACACCGGCCTTACTGGTGATCTCACTGCCAAAGGTCGAGTAGTCTGAGAAGCGGCTGGCCAGACTGAGATCCAATTGTTCTGCCAGGCTTAGCTCGCGTAGCAAAGGAATGCTGAGTTCAGCGTAGACTTCCTGCACATCGTAGCTGCCGGAGGTGGGGGATGAGACCACCCCGTTGTATTCACCCGCGACTGTCAGGCTGTCAGGCCGGTAATTGCCTCGGTATTTACGGTATTCCCAACCGGTGGCAAAGGCCAGCTCGCCAGCCGGTAGCGACAACAAATCGCCAGTCAGGTTGGCAGAAAACAGATTCAGGGTATTTTCACTGTTGTCCCGCACCACAGGTTGAATGTAAGTCAGCATTTCAGGCGTTAAAGCGCCCGGACCAAATACATTCAGTGGAACACAACCGGCTTCGGATTCGCAATTGGCCAGAGGACCAAGTCCAGTTGCCATCCGTCTGGCGTTGTAACTGCCAAAGTTGAGCTGGGAAGCGCGGTTGGTGCTGTAGGCGGCATTGATATCCCAGTTAAACCAGCGATCGCCGCGGCTAAAGTCCCCACTTAAACCAGTCGCCAGATAAAAGGTATCGACGGTTTGCTCAAAGCGTCGGGCACCACCTTCCAACGGCCGGTACGCCAGCATCAGCAGGTTCGGCTCATCACCACCGGCAACCAAATCAAAACCAAAGGGATTGTAGGGGTTGTCAGCAGCAATGGTCAGTGTATCGGCCCAAAAGTTGGTGGGTACCGCTGTGCCAATAAAGAAAGGTTCGGCTGCTGCCTGGTTGGTGCTTTTACGTTGGTTATAGAGACCACGCATATACCAGCTGGTGCTATCGGTCAGTTGGTAATGCTGCTGAGCAAAGAGAGAGCTGCGTTTATTTGGGGTTTGCAACAAGTTGTAATTGGCGTAGTTAAAGCGATCGTCGTCGCTGAAGCAGCTGAACTGATCAGTGCGTTCACAGCCACTAAGACTGCCATCGTAACTGGGGTTACTGCTGGTAGGAAACAGCAGCTGACGCTGTCCGCTATTGGGATCAATAAAGTCAATCAAACCTGCTGGGATGGCGGCACTGCCAAGGGCATTGCCCGTGCCAGGGTAGGGCAGACTGGATTGGTCCCGGCGGTTGGATGCCACTGCTTTTTGGTCAAAGAAGCTGGCAGCAATAAAATAGCTGTGACGGCCCGACTCGCCGCCAAAGCTCAGTTCAACCTGGCTTTGTTCACCATCACCACGGGTAAATTGACCGTAGCGGGTGCTGAGGCTGGCGCCTTCCTGAGCACGTTTGGTAATGATGTTCACGACCCCGGCAATGGCATCGGAGCCATAAATGGACGAGGCGCCGTCTTCCAATACTTCAATCCGATCCACAATGGCCATCGGGATGGTATTTAAATCAACCACACCGCCAACACCAGAAGCCGAGCTTTCGTTGACCCAGCGAAGTCCATCCACCAGCACCAAGACCCGTTGTGTGCCAAGGTGGCGCAGGTCTACTGTTGCTGCACCAGCTCCTACACCACCGCCATCCGGTGGGAAGCCAAAGTTACCACTGGAGTTAAAGCGGGTGTTTAAGGCAGAGCCAGAAGCAGTAATGGATTGCAGCAAGTCGCCAATTGAGCTCATTCCTGAGCGGT
>SKGJ01000111.1 GCA_007117525.1 Alkalimonas sp. | reverse complement strand
CCATCAGGTGGGCTTTGTTCTGCAAACGGCCGGCCGTATCCGCAATCAGCACATCGGCTTTGCGGGCCTTTGCGGCCTGGTAGGCATCGAAGATCACCGAAGCACTGTCGGCACCGGTATGCTGCGCCACCACCGGGATCTGATTGCGCTCCCCCCAAACCTGCAATTGCTCGACCGCTGCGGCCCGAAAGGTGTCGCCCGCCGCCAACATCACGTTTTTCCCCTGCTGCTTAAACTGCTGTGCCATTTTGCCGATGGTGGTGGTTTTGCCCACCCCATTGACACCGACCATCAGAATCACAAAGGGGCCGTTGCCTTGCTCCGGCTTCAGCGGTTGCTCAACCTCTTGCAGCATGGTCGCCATATCCAGTTGCAACTTTTGGTACAGCTGGTCGGCGTCCTTTAACGCTTTGCGGTCGGCATGCTGCGTCAACTGCTTAATCAGCTTCTGAGTGGTGTCGACCCCAACATCGGCCAGCAACAACTGAGTTTCCAACTCTTCGTACAGCTCGTCGTCGATTTTTTTGCCCACAAAGAGCGATGCCAGGCCAGCACCCAGGTTTTGGCTGGTTTTGCTCAAACCTTGCCGCAAGCGGGCGAAGAAACCCGTTTTGGCCGCAGGGGCTTGCCCGGTCGAAGCATCCGCTGCACTGGCCTGAGGGGCCGCAGCTGCCTTGGGTTCAGACTCAGCCCCCTTTTCAGGCTCTGCAGTCTCAGAACCGGTGGAGATTGGTGCGCTGGAGGCGGCCTGAGTATTGTCCTCAGGGTGCTCAGCTTGCGTTGGGGCGCTATCCGCCGTGGTTGCTTCCGGCTGCTCAGATTCTGCCGCAGCTTTTTTGCCAAAGCCCAGCCAGGAGAAGAGTTTGGATTCTTTGCTCATAAGTCGGTGTCAGTGCCGTTCAAATCGGGTAAAATTGGCCGTTATACTAGCATCTTCACCAACAGGCATAAACCATTAGATGAGACGAGCAGCCAGCGCTAAAAAAGCCAACAGCCCGGGCCAAATCCGCATCATCAGCGGACGCTGGCGGGGCCGTAAAATTCCAGTCGCCGACGCGGAGGGGCTCCGCCCCACCACCGATCGGGTTCGGGAAACCTTGTTTAATTGGTTGATGCAGGAAGTAACCGGCCAACGGGTGTTGGATTGCTTCGCCGGCAGTGGCGCTCTGGCGCTGGAAGCCTTGTCACGGGAGGCCAGCTTTGCCCTGCTGCTGGAAAAAGACCGCCAACAAGCACAGCAGCTAAACAGCCTGTGCCAAACCTTGGCTGCCAGCGCCAAGGTCGTGCAGACCGACAGCCTGCACTATTTGCAGCAGCGCAGCAGCACCCAACCAGATAGCGATCAGCCCTTTGATTTGGTGTTTATCGACCCCCCCTTTCGACAACATCTCGCCGAACCCTGTTGTCAGCTGCTGGAGCAGCAAGGCTGGCTCAGCACCAATGCCTGGATCTACCTGGAAACTGAAAAAGAGTTGCCTTTGCAAGCGGTGCCAGCCAACTGGCAGCTGTACCGGGAAAAAATCGCCGGTCAGCTGGCCTATCGGTTGTTCCGTCGTCAGGCTTAACCTTTCTTCCTGGCTTTCGGCTTGCCTTTACTGGCAGCTTTGCCAGGCCGGCCTTTGGCAGCGGGTTTAGCGGCTACGGCTTTGCGCTTGCTGCCCGCTGGCTTTTTCGCACTTTTAACCACCACCTTGCCTGGCAAAGGCTTACTGGTGTCCTTGGCTTTGCCTTTGGCTTTGCTGGGGCGTGGCGTACCGCTTTCTTCCAGCGCCAGATCAATGGTCCGGCTTTCCAGATTCACCGCCATCACTTTGACCCGCACCAAATCGCCCAAACGGTACCCCTGGCGCGAGTGCTCCCCCATCAGCACCTGACGCTCGGCATCGAAATGGTAGTAATCGTTTTTCAGTGAGGTGACATGCACCAGGCCCTCGATGTACAAATCGGTTAACCGGACAAATAACCCAAAGCTGGTGACGGTCGACACCACCCCATCGAACTCCGTGCCCAGATGATCTTGCATGTACTCGCATTTCAGCCAGTCCGAAACCTCACGGGTCGCATCATCGGCCCGGCGCTCGGTCATTGAGCAATGTTCACCCAGTTGTTCAACTTGCTCAGGGCTGTACCGGTGCGCCCCTTTTGGCGTCTGGCCCTGCTGCTGCAGGATGGACTTAATGCTGCGGTGCACCACCAGGTCCGGGTAACGCCGGATGGGCGAGGTAAAGTGGGCATAAGCCGGCAACGCCAGACCAAAGTGTCCTTCATTATCGCCCTGATAGACCGCTTGTTTCATCGAACGCAATAGGGTGGTTTCAATCAGCTCCCGGTCTGGCCGCTCGGCCAAACGCGCCAGCTCTTGCACCAGTTGCAGCGGCTCAGGTTCGTCCGGTAAGGTGGTTTCAATGCCCAGCTCCGCCAAAAAACGCCGGAAGTTGGCAAAACGGTCTGGGTCCGGCTGCTCATGCACCCGATACAGCGCTGGTGTTTTGTGTTTTTCCAGGAAACGTGCCGCCGCCACATTGGCCATGATCATGCATTCTTCGATCAGCTTGTGCGCATCGTTGCGGTGCACCGGTACGATTTGCTCAATTTTGCGGTGGCTGTTAAAAATAAAACGGGTTTCCACCGTATCGAACTCAATGGCGCCACGCTGGGCCCGGGTTTTCGCCAAGCGCCGGTACAAGCTGTACAGGGTTTCCAGAGTGGTGATGTTGGCCTGGTATTGCTGGCGCAGGGCCGCATCGCCCTGCAGAATGGCGTACACCTTCGAATAGGTCAGACGGGCCTTGGAGTTCATCACCGCTTCAAAAAAACGGTAACTTTGCAGCTTGCCCTGGGCACTGATGTCCATTTCGGCCACCAGGCACAGCCGGTCCACCTGTGGGTTCAGCGAACAGAGCCCATTGGACAAAGCTTCTGGCAGCATAGGCACCACCTGGTCCGGGAAATAGACCGAGGTGCCGCGCAGCAAAGCTTCCTGATCCAGCGGTGTATCCACCTGCACATAGCTACTGACATCAGCGATGGCCACCCACAGCCGCCAACCGCCATCGTCGCGAGACTCGGCATAGACAGCATCGTCAAAGTCGCGGGCATCTTCACCATCGATGGTCAGCAGCGGCATCGCCGTCAGGTCGATACGGCCCGCTTTATCAGCAGCCGATACCTCAGCGCCATAGCGGCTGACCTGTTTGTTGACGGCATCCGGGAATTGATGCGGGATCTGATGGTTGCGGATCGCTACTTCGATTTCCATGCCTGGGGCCATGTGCTCACCCAGCACTTCGATCACCCGGCCAACGGCATTCACCCGCTTGGTAGGGCGCTCAGTAATATCCACCAGCACCACCTGGCCATGACGAGCCTCACCTTGGGCCCCTTCCGGGATCACAATGTCCTGACCGATGCGTGGATCATCCGGCACCACCACTGCCAGGGCATAATCACGGTAATAGCGGCCGACCACCGCCTCGGTTCTGGGTTCCAGAATGCGCACAATACGGGCTTCAGTTTTCTGTCGGCCACGGCCTTCGGCCAGGGTGGCAAGCACCCGGTCGCCATGCAGCAAGCGATGCATTTCGTAATTGGGAATAAACCAATCCGGACCACCGTCATCCAGCTTTAAAAAGCCAAAGCCATCTCTGTGACCAATGACCCGGCCTTTTTTCAGGTCCATCCGATCGACCAGACCATAGCGCTTGTTTTTGGTAAAAATCAGCTGACCGTCACGCTCCATCGCGCGCAGCCGCTTTTTCAGTGCGAAAATAGCGTCGTCGTCGGTCAATTTGAGCTCGGCAACCAATTCCTCAAAGTAGGCAGGTTGTTGCCGCTTTTCAATGTGCTCAAGAATGTATTCCCGACTTGGGATAGGGTTGTCGTACTTTTCTTGCTCGCGGGCAAGATGTGGATCTTGTATGGTCATGCCTGACCCTTGTGTTACCAATAAGACCTTTAGTGTAACACCTTCCGCAGATCCTTGTATGACATTCAGGAAACCGGACGCCGCGCCCGCTGCACCACCCGCTCAGGCATGCGCTGTTCAAACTGGCGCAGCAAGCGACTGATTTTTTGGTGGGTCGCGTTGTCCGCTGTGACCGAATGATGCAACCAGCGGTAGACCTGTTCGTAATCACGTGGGCTGCCGGCCTCGTCGAGCAAAATTTCCGCCAGCCGGATGGTCGCCGGCAAATTGCCCAGCGCCGCGGCTTCACGCAAATACAGAATGGCTTTTTCGGCATCCGGTTGCACAAAACGACCAATGTGGTAGTAACGTCCGACCTGCTCCAGCCCCTCCGGCAAGCCTTGGGCTGCAGCATCCAGCATCAACTGCCAGCCGCGCTCAATATCCCGCGGCACGCAGACGGCATAGGCCAGCATATCGCCCCACAAAAACTGGTAGGACGGCAGCTTCATAATATCGGCCCGGGCTTCAATGTCACGGACCAACTGACAATCGTCATCCTGCACTTGCCGCAAATGGCTGTTGGTTCGAATCAGCGCCAGCAGCTCATCTTGGGTATAGAGCTGCACAGCTTCCAGTTGCTGGATCCGCACCTCGTCCGCCAGCACAGACGAAGTCAAGCCTGCCAATAGTCCCATCACCACTAATCGCCGTACATACCGCATTTGAAACGCTCTCTTAGCCTTCACAGATTTACCGGGTTGAACAACACGCCCATCAAAACTATAGCATGGCCCAACCAGCTGCATGGTTAAAATCAAAGCAAAAAAAAGGCCAACTTATAGCTGGCCTTGATGATTCAGCACGAACTAACGCTGAGTGCTAGTGCTCATCCCACTGCACCCAGAATGGCTGAGCCAGATTTCGGCGAGGTGCTTGCAAACGAACCGGGCCGTCGGATTGCAGCAACAGGCTGTCAAAATAGGATTGCGATGGATCCGAACAGGCACCATGCTGCACATAGTATAAGGCTTCTTGCAATAAAGCCTCTGACGTAAGTCCCCAATCCCCAGGAATGGTTTCTTGTACCGGACAGTTCGGCATTAAGCCATCAAAATAATCACCAAAACCCACTGCATTAACCGTTTGAAAGTTAACTGCAAACATCACCTGACGGCGACGGTCAAAATACTCTGGCTGTTGACCAACCGGCTTGCCACAAGTTGCTTCACCAATTTGTACCACATCAATAAAGGGAGTTAACGAGTTAATCACCAGCTCGCTGGATGAACAAGAACCTGGGGTTGTCAGCACCAGGACCCGCGACAAATCAAGGAAAGACTGGCCTCGTTGCCCCAGGCTAAACTGCCATGTCTGGTTGTTCTGAGGATTTTTATCGTTGTAGGCGAAGGTGACAAAGGTTTCACCTTGCACCGAAGGCCAGGCAATGTGCGAAGCCAACTGACTGGCGACCCGGATTAGACCACCACCGTTGTAACGCACATCCAGCACCAGCTCATCGATGTTTTGCTCTTTAAAATAACTAAATGCTTGCTCGAGCTCGGTCTCAGACAGTTCAATAAAAGAGTTGAACACCAGATAGCCGACCCGCTTGCCCTGATGCTCCAGTACGGAACGATGCAATACGGTGTTGGTCGTCACCTCCCGCTTAATAAAATCAGCCTGAAGCTCGGTGCCATCAGGCTTTTGCCAGACAAAGTTGCGCAAAACCCCGTCGTTATTCGGGCCGAACATATCTTCATTGCTGGCCGTACCGGCTTCCAACTCTTCATTCCACTGAGCAATCGACTTGCCTTCAATCTCGATAATCCGATCGCCACGGCGCAACCCATTCTCTGCCGCAGAGCCATCATCGTAAACAAAACGCACTTGCAAGGCACTGTCGTTATCGACCCAGTTGAAGGACATGCCAAAACCAAAAAAGCGTGCATCAATAAAACGCGCTTCGTAATCTTCTGCAGTCATGGTGTAGCTAAAACGATCATCAGGTGCACTCAACGCCTGCACCAACTGATTGGTGGTACTGTATTGCAGCAGATTCACCGTCTGCGGCATCTCTTGGTACCAGAGATAATCACGAAACATTAAACAAAAGGCTTCGGCATTGGCCGACAAAGTTGAAGGACAGTTGGCACCGGAAAACTGCGCAGGATTCGGCCCCAGAGCTCCGGCAGGATTCGAGTTAGAACCGGATCCGCCACAGCCACCCAACAAAAGAGATGCAAATACAACAAGATACCACTTCATCTTACTAACCTCATTTTTACTTCATAAGGTATGATATAAAAAAAGCTGCCTTTTGGGCAGCTTTTCAGCGACGATTCATCAAAATAACTCAGGCTTCTGTAAAAGGGTGCCGTAAAGTTATCGTTTCATTTCTGTCCGGTCCGGTCGAAATAATATCAATCGGCACGCCCGTCAGCTCTTCCAGCCGGGCAATGTAGTTGCGGGCAGCTTGTGGCAGAGCATCCACCGACTGGCAACCGAAAGTGCTTTCCTGCCAACCCGGCATGGTTTCGTACACCGGCGTGACTTGCTCATAGCCTTCTGCAGCCAAAGGCGGCACATCCAACACCTCGCCATTGGGCATTTGATACCCGGTGCAGATGCTGACGGCTTCCAGCCCGTCCAGTACATCCAACTTGGTCAGGCAGAAACCGGAGATGCTGTTTAACTGAACAGCACGGCGCACAGCAACCGCATCAAACCAGCCGGTGCGGCGCTTACGGCCGGTGGTGGCACCAAATTCGTGGCCCTTGACGCCGAGATGCTCACCCGCGGCACAGCTAAGCTCGGTAGGGAATGGCCCCGCACCGACCCGGGTGGTGTAGGCTTTCACAATCCCCAGTACATAATCCAGATAACGCGGACCGAAACCACAACCAGTGGCAACACCGCCTGCCGTGGTATTGGACGAAGTGACGTAAGGATAAGTGCCGTGGTCAATATCCAGCAAGGTACCCTGAGCACCCTCAAACATAATGGCTTTGCCATCGTGCCGGGCTTTGTCCAGCAGGGCCGTGACATCGGTTACCATGGCTTTTAAGGTATCAGCAATGGCCAGCGCATCTTGCAGCGTTTGTTGGTAATCGACCGCCTCTTCCTGATAGTACTGCGTCAGGGTGAAGTTGTGCAGCTCCATCACGGTTTTCAGTTTTTCGGCAAAGAGCTCCGGATTAAAGAGATCGCCAACCCGCAAACCACGGCGTGCCACTTTGTCTTCATAGGCTGGGCCAATACCACGTCCGGTGGTGCCAATGGCTTTGGCACCGCGGGCTTTTTCGCGGGCAACATCCAGGGCCACGTGGATAGGTAGAATCAACGGACAGGCTTCACTTAACACCAGGCGCTCTTTGACTGGAATGCCGCGCTGTTCCAGCATGGCCATTTCCTTCAGCAGGGCTTCGGGCGACAACACCACGCCATTGCCGATGACACAGGTCACATTATCCCGCAGGATACCCGATGGGATCAGGTGCAACACCGTCTTCTCACCGCCAATCACCAGAGTATGGCCTGCATTATGACCACCCTGATAACGCACCACATAAGTGGCTTTATCGGTCAGCAAGTCGACAATTTTACCTTTACCTTCGTCACCCCATTGGGTGCCTAACACAACGACGTTTTTGGCCATGGTTCCTACATCATGGAAAAAAATTAGGCGAGGATTCTACCAAAAGTCTTGGCAAACTGCATCTGGATGGCTGAAAAAAAGTCAGTCCTTTGGCCGATACTGTGTCAGACAGCCTAAGTCAAACTGCTCAGCGCACTGATACAATGCAAAACCAAAACGCAGCCGATTGCCTCGAAAATCGGTAAGGATATGATGTTGCTTTAAAAATTCAGCAAGAGCAGCAGCGTCTTCTGCCGTTGGTAACGCAAAGGTCAGAAAATGGCCATGCTGCTTTACATCGCGCAGCAACAGCTGCTCCTGACGAAGCGCCTGCTGCGGTAGCTGGCTTAACTGCTGCAAAAAGTGCTGTTGCAGCTGCTGCACATAGCGATGGATCTGCAAAACGTCGATGCGCTCGCGTTGGAGCAGCTGCAACACAGCCCGCAGCCGAAACAGAGCGCTAAAGTCCATGGTTGCTCCGGCAAAGCGAAAACCATCAGGACTGTAAGGCACTTCGGTGCTGCGGGCCTCCGTTAAAGCACCAAACTCGGCAAACCAGCCGGTATAAATGGGTCGGTAGTGGTTCCCTTTCGGACAGAGCATAAAGCAGCAGCCTTCACCGGCCTGGGCGTATTTGTAACTGCCCGCCAGATAAAAAATGCGATCTTCTATCGGCGCTAACGCCAACGGCAATGCCATAAACGCATGGTAGCCGTCGATGGCGATCATCGCATCCGATACTGCAGCCAATTGCTGCACAAAGGCGGTCAGATCGCTTAGCGCCACGCCGGAATTAAAAAACACCTGACTGCAAAAAATCAGCTCAAAAGGCTGCGCCGCAGCTGCTGCTGCAAAGCGCTGCTCAAAATCGGCAAAAGGCTCGGTGGGCACCACCGTCAGCTCGACCAGCGCGGCTTCCTGCATCCGGCTCACCTGACGCTGAAAGCTGTAAAACTCGCTGTCGGTGGTCAAAATACGGATCGGCTGTCGCCAATCAAAGCAACTGAGCAGCCGCATCACCAACTCATGGGTGTTGGGAGCAAACACCAGTTGCTGCTGTTGCTGGCTGCCCAACTGCTCCGCCAGCAGCTGCTGCGTCTGTGGCAGCACCTGACCAAACACCTGCTGCCATTTTTCATCCGAGTGCCTGGCACTGAGATCCCAGTAATCCAACATGGCCTGGCGAGTCACATCGGGCCAGAAATGATGCGAATGACTGGCAAAATGTTGTTTGCCGCTATGGCCTTGCAAAAAATGTTGGTACAAATGCTGATACATGGCTCTTACCTGCAAAAAAAGGCCCCGCAGGGCCTTTTGGGTTTCAGTTCTGATAACAGGCCGATGTCCTGTTAGGGCCGACTCTGAATGGTTTTCATATGACGGAAGAAGTCGCTATCCGGCTGAATCACCAGCACATCATCTTTGCTGCGGAAGCTGCGTTTGTAGGCTTCCATACTACGGATGAACGAGAAGAACTCGGCATCCTTGTTGTAGGTTTCAGCGTAGATGTTGGCTGCCTGAGCATCGCCATCACCGCGAACGGTGCGGGAGTTACGCTCGGCATCGGCCAACATAACCGTGACCCGGGCATCGACGTCGGCACGGATTTTTTCAGCTTCTTCCATACCACGGGACCGGTGCTCACGTGCGACCGCCTGACGCTCTGCCCGCATCCGGGCAAAGATGGAGTTGCTGATCTCATCCGGCAGATTGATTTGCTTCACCCGCACATCAATCACTTCAATTCCCAGCTCATTGGCGGCAACACCAGCTTGCTGCAACGCTCTTTCCATCAGCTCGGTCCGCTCGCCGGAGACAATTTCCGCAATGGTGCGGGTACCAAACTCCGTCCGAAGGCCGTTGTTGATGTACTGCCGCAACAGCACTTCGGCCTGACGGGTGTTGCCACCGGTACTCAAGAAATACTGACCAAAATCACGGATACGCCACTTGACGTAACTGTTGACCAACAAATCTTTTTGTTCAGCAGTGACAAAACGGTCGGCCGGATCATCCAGGGTTTGCACTCGGGCATCCAGTTTACGGACGGTTTCAATCAATGGGATCTTAAAGTGAAGACCCGGCTCAAAGGTCCGTACATCACCGGCAGCATCCCGCTGAATTTTACCAAATTGAATGACAATGGCACGCTCGCCCTCCGGCACCACAAAAAGTGCCGAAGAGACAATCAGACCAGCCACCACTAAAATTGCTACGATTAGGTTTTTCATGGCTTAACGTCTCCCATCACGACTGGTGCTGCCACGGATCCCATCCTGGCGCGGGGCGGTGTTCTGCGAGTCCTGCAGGTTGCGCGGTGGTGTCACCGGCAGCGCACTGGAGGAACCCGAAGTCGAACCACCTTTGAGCATCTGATCCAACGGCAGATACATGATGTTGTTGCCACTGGACACATCCACCATTACCTTCGAGGTGTTGCTAAAGACTTCTTCCATGGTTTCCAGGTACAGACGTTCACGGGTTACCCGTGGGGCTGCCAGGTACTGAGGCAGCAACTGTTCGAAGCGCGCCACTTCACCCTGAGCACGAAGAATTACTTGCTGACGGTAGGCTTCTGCTTCTTGCATAATGCGGTTGACCTGACCACGAGCGCGAGGCTCGATTTCACGGGCATAAGCATCGGCTTCACGGACAAAGCGCTCCTGATCTTCCTGCGCTGCGATGGCGTCGTCAAAGGCATCACGGACTTCTTCAGGCGGACGGGCATCACGGAAGTTGACATCCACCAGTACCAGACCCATGCGGTATGGCGTAATGATGGTTTCCAGCTCCTGACGGGTGTTCTGCCGCACCACTTCCCGGCCCCGGGTCAGCACATCATCCATCAGCGAGTGACCAATGACAAAACGTAAGGCGGCATCGGTGGCCTCTTGCAGGCTGTTGTCGGCATTGACTACCGAGAACAGGTAAGCGCGGGCATCAAACACCCGGTACTGCACCTCGAAAGTAACCCGAACCAGGTTTTGATCCTGCGTTAGCATAAAGCCATCGGTACGGAAGGAGCGAACGCTGGTTAAGTCCACCGGACGCACCTGATCAATGAAGGTCGGTTTCCAGTGGATCCCAGGCCCCACTTCGGTATGGAACTGACCAAAGCGCAAGATCACGCCACGCTCGGACTCCTTAATGGTGTAAAAACCACTGAAAGCCCAAACCAGCGCCGCGACAATGGCCACCAGCAGCAACAAGGTTGAGGCCGAGCCACCGCCCGATGAGCCCTGGCTGCCCCCACCGGAGCCACCAAAAATTCCACCAAACTTTTTACCAAAGTTACGAAACACTTCATCTAAATCGGGCGGGCCCTGATCACGACCACCCTGTTTCCAGGGATCGTTATCCTTGCCATTCTTGCCCGGCTCGTTCCAAGCCATGGTCTACTCCACTCAATTGTAATTTGCGTTAATGTATCAAAAAAGCGGTTCGCTGACGATATAGTTTTCCAGCACACCCCGACTTTGTTGCAACAAGCGTCCCCAGTCGGCGATCGACAGCCTTACCAGCAGCTCAGTCGCCCCTTCGTCGTTAAAACGCTCTTGCTGCACCGCCTGCAGTTGATGCAAACGCGCACGCCAGAGACCGGCATCGGCCGGCAGCCGAAGCTGCAGCTCCAGATGGTGACGCGCTAACCGCTGGCTAATTGCTTCCAACAATAAAGAGAAACCAGCCCCACTTTGAGCCGACACATAGACAGCGCTCGGCTGCCCTTCAGCATCGTAATCTATACGGGGTGCCAGCTCGGCTTGATCAATTTTATTCCACACCAGCAGCTGGGGTACTGCAGCGGCATCAATCTCAGCCAGCACTTTTTGCACCTGCGCCAACTTAGCCGGATGATCCGGGTCGGCATAGTCCACCACCAACAGCAGCAAATCGGCATCGCGGCTTTCTTGCAAGGTGGATTGGAAGGCAGCAACCAGATCGTGCGGCAGGTCGCGAATAAAACCAACAGTATCGGCCAGCACCACGGTACCAAACTGCGTCAGCTCCAGCCGGCGTAAAGTCGGGTCCAGAGTTGCGAACAACTGATCGGCCGCATGCACATTGGCCTCTGTTAAGCGATTAAATAACGAGGACTTGCCGGCATTGGTATAGCCTACCAGGGACAATACCGGTACGGCAGCCCTTTGTCTGGCCTGCCGTCCCTGCTCACGCTGCCGACTTAGTTTTTCCAGACGCTGCCGCAGTGCCGTCATGCGCTGACGCAACAAACGCCGATCAGTTTCCAGCCGGGTTTCACCCGGTCCGCGCAAACTGATGCCGCCTTTTTGCCGTTCGGCATTGTCCCACCCCCGCACCAGGCGGGATGACAGATGACGCAGCTGCGCCAGCTCGACCTGCAGCTTGCCTTCATAGCTGCGGGCGCGTTGAGAGAAGATATCCAGAATGAGAGTGGTGCGATCAATGACCCGGCACTGACAGCAGCGCTCCAGATTGCGGGTTTGGGCAGGACTAAGTTCGTG
>SKGJ01000104.1 GCA_007117525.1 Alkalimonas sp. | reverse complement strand
TGGCATGGTGCTGGGCCTGCAAGGCTACACCGTGTTGGTGAAGTTTGGTGCCGAGGGCATGTTAGGCCCCTTGGTCGCGCTTAGTTTGCTGCGTGAATTAGGACCGGTAGTGACCGCCTTGCTGTTTGCAGGCCGGGCAGGCAGTGCTTTGACGGCCGAAATTGGCCTGATGAAAGCGACAGAGCAACTTTCCAGCATGGAAATGATGGCGGTTGACCCGTTGCGCCGTATTATTGCACCGCGCTTTTGGGCTGGGGTGATCAGCATGCCATTGCTGGCGATTATTTTTACCGCAGTCGGCATTCTGGGTGGCCACCTGGTAGGTGTGGATTGGTTGGGTGTTGATGCCGGTAGTTACTGGTCGTCGATGCAGGCCAATGTGGATCTGCATCAGGATGTGTTTAACGGCATTATCAAAAGCATCGTCTTTGCTTTTGTGGTGATGGTCATTGCGTTGCACAAAGGCTTTGATGCTGTTCCCACATCGGAAGGCATTGCCAAAGCAACCACAGAAACGGTAGTGACAGCCTCTTTGGCCGTGCTGGCGTTTGACTTTGTATTAACCGCACTTATGTTTGGTGGATAAGATGAACTCTCGGAAAATTGAACTCTTGGTCGGTGTCTTTGTGGCTTTTGCTATTGGCGCTTTTTTGGTGTTGGCATTAAAAGTTGCCAATACCGGTTTTACCGGCTCCGGCGATACCTACACCCTGTACGCCGACTTTGAAAACATTGGCGGTTTAAGACCCCGCTCGCCGGTAAAAGTGGGCGGTGTGGTGGTTGGTCGTGTGGCGGCCATTGAGCTGGATAAACAGTACTACACTCCCAGAGTACGGCTGGAAATCAGCCGGCAATACGATAACTTCCCTGAAACCAGCTCGCTGGTGATTCTGACTTCGGGCTTGTTGGGCGAACAGTATCTGGGCTTGCAGCCAGGTTTTATCGATGACAGCGTGCATCTGTTGCAAGATGGCGATTTGATTGAAGACACCCGCTCAGCCATGGTGCTTGAAGAATTAATTGGTCAATTTCTTTTTAACCGGAACTAATCATGAAAGCATTTAAACGACTAAGCCAAATGATGCTGGCAGCAGCGGTGCTGCTGAGCACCGCGTTGCAGGCGGAAGTGCAGCGCTTTACCGATCCTTATCAGATGATCACTGTGGTTGCAGACCATGCCTTCAGTCGTCTGGCAGAGGAAAAAGACAATATTCAGCAAAACCCTGAAATTCTGCGTACCATGGTGCATCAGGAGCTACTGCCCTACATTGATGTGCGTTACGCTGCCTTCCGGGTGATTGGCAATCACATTCGCAATACCACTGAAGAAGAGCGCGATGCTTTTGTCAGCGCATTTCAGGAATACATGATTTCAACCTATGCCGGCACTTTTACCTTGTACCGGGATCAGCAGGTGGTGGTGGAATCCGGTCAGGATGTGGGCAATCGTCGTATTGCGACGGTTCGTACCCGGGTGATTGACCCTGGCAAGCCCGATATTACCATTGAGTTTAAATTGATCCGCCATCGTGACAGCGAATACTGGCAGGTGTTTGATATGGTCGCCGAAGGTATTTCGCTGTTGGACAGCAAGCGCGCTGAATTGGGCAGCATGATCCGGCAACAAGGCTTGACCCGTGTGACAGAGCTGCTGCAGGAGCGGGCCAAGCAACCCATCGAGTTGTCTGAGCCTGAGGATTAAGCGGTGCTGACCATAGACGTGCAACCGCAGCGGCTAACCTTTCGGGGCGTGCTGGATAGAAACACCTTGCTGAACTATTGGCCATTTCAGCAGCTGAATACCCTGTCCGGCACCGTGGTATTTGATTTTTCTGAACTGCAGAGCATCGATACGGCCGGTCTCGCCTGGTTGCTAAAGCAATTAGCACTTGCCAGCAAGGCGGGCTTGGTGGTTCAATTGCAGCAGGTTCCTGAGCAACTGCGCTCTCTGGCGAGGGTCAGTGATGTGCTTGAGTTGCTACCCATTGCACAATAAAACCGGACAATCATGGATATTCAACAAATAGAGCAACTGCTGCAGGAACAATTGCAGCTGTCTGAAGTCGAAGTCAAAGCTGAAGGGTCGCATTACTCGGTACGGGCTGTTGGTGAGTGCTTTGCCAATGTCAGTCGGGTGCGGCAACAGCAAATGATTTATGGGCCTTTGATGGCGGCCATTCAGGATGGCAGCATTCATGCGGTCTCAATACGCACCTTTACCCCAGAGCAATGGCGTAGAGAAAAACTACTTAACTCACCGATGTAATCACCTATGCAGCAATTTCTTGTGACCGGTGGTGCTGAACTACGTGGCGAGGTTACCATTTCCGGTGCCAAGAACGCAGCCCTGCCTATTTTATTTGCCAGTATCCTTTCCGATGGTCAGGTTGCTATCGACAATGTGCCTGAGCTGAAGGACATTGATACCACGTTCAAACTGCTGCGTGATTTTGGCGCGACCGTCGAACGCGATGGGCATCGGGTCTTGATCGATGCCGGCCCTATCCACAGCCACAAAGCCTCGTACGATTTGGTGAAAACCATGCGGGCTTCCATTCTGGCCCTTGGTCCCTTGCTCAGCCGTTTTGGCGAAGCCGAAGTGTCCTTGCCCGGTGGTTGTGCCATTGGTGCCCGCCCGGTGAATTTGCATATAGACGGTTTGCGTAAAATGGGCGCTGAGATTGTGGTCGAAAATGGCTACATCAAAGCCCGCTCTGACCGGCTCAAAGGTGCCCATATTGTGATGGACATGGTCAGCGTGACCGGCACTGAGAACCTGATGGCTGCTGCGGTTCTGGCCAGTGGCACCACCATCATCGAGAATGCCGCCCGCGAGCCTGAGGTCATTGATCTGGCCAACTTCCTGATCGCTCTTGGTGCCCGTATTGAGGGCGCCGGAACCGATACCATTCGGGTTGAAGGTATCGAACGTCTGGGGGGCGGTGCCTATCGGGTACTGCCGGATCGGATTGAAACCGGCACCTTTTTAGTGGCTGCGGCGGTAACCGGTGGCGATGTCACTTGCCGCAACACCCAGCCAGCAGAGCTGGAAGTGGTGTTGGAGAAGCTGCGCGAAGCCGGGGCAGACATCAGTACTGGGAGCGATTGGATCCGGCTGAATATGGCTGGCCGCTCACTGAAAGCGGTGCAGGTGAAAACAGTTCCCCACCCAGGCTTCCCAACCGACATGCAGGCACAGTTTACCGTATTGAATGTGGTCGCTCAGGGCGTGGGTACTGTGACAGAAACCATCTTTGAAAACCGCTTTATGCA
>SKGJ01000294.1 GCA_007117525.1 Alkalimonas sp. | reverse complement strand
GTCGCATTATTCAGCCATTCAAGATATTTAGGAATACCGCCTGATAAACACCACCATAACAACAAGTCCTCCGGATTGTATTTGCCGTTGTCTTGCATAATGGCTTTGATGTAACCGGGAGTAAGCGGATTGATTTTGAAAAAAAAATCATCTCGGTTCAGTAAGGGCTGCTTTTCATCTTTGAAGAGTCGAGTCATCAGGTTGTACAAAGAACCACAGCAAACCAGATGTAGCATCGCGTTTTTTTTGTAACTATCCCATAGATTCTGCAAATCTGAGAACAAGCCTCGCTCTACTCTTTCGATATCCTGAAACTCATCGATAACGATAGTCAAAGGTACCTTGGTGGCATAATCGAATAAGTATTCGAAAATATCTTTCAGGCTGGTTGGCTGAAAAAACCGCGAGTTCAGTTTAAACTCAAGAATGGCAGTAAACTCACTGACCAACGCTTTTTCAGACTTACGGCCAATAAAAAGGTAGAGATGTTGATGCTTGTTATTGTCGAACGCTTCATTCAACAACCTGGTTTTGCCAACACGGCGACGACCCACTACAACACTGAGTATCCCTTTAGAATGTTCAATGTTGCCGCTGATTTTCCGAAGCGCTGCTAGCTTTGATTCTCTATTGTAAAACTTCTGCACGACATCACCAGTTGCATCTTAGTTCCTGCCTGAAGATTACTGTAGCATATATTACTGTAAAATTCATTACAATGCTTGATGAGAAAAATCAAACCTGTCAGGGTGATCCCTGCATTCGTCTACCAGAATGAGGCCGCTAGCGCTGGCCATAACATGCTGCGCCAGCTGAAAGTGCGTACACACCGCCATAAACTCATTAGTTATTGATGCAATGATTGGTGCATTTATTGTGCTATTATTTTATAGAGCACTGAAATTACGAGTTTTAAATAAATATGGCCAGCTCAATTATTGATGCAATTATTGATTTTTTACGACGTGAGCCTGCCCGTTCAAGCGAAATCGCCAGCTTTTGTGGTTGCGACCGCTCAACGGTGACAAGGCATCTGAAGCTTCTTCAGAAACAGCTCGTAACGACAGGCCGTGCCCGCTCTACACGTTATTATTTACGCAGGGGAGCAGACGCTGAGTTCCCACTTTATCGAGTGTCTGAGGCTGGCCAAGCAGAGCTTTTTGGCACTATGGTCGCAGTGATGCCGCGAGGCTACATTGTAAATACATATCATGACGCCGAGTTTTGTTACTACGATGATTTACCTTGGTGGGTGCAAGATTTAAGACCTCAGGGGTTTCTCGGCCGAAATCTCGCCAAGGCGCTTTTCAGAAGAGAGATTGTTGACACTGAAGATATTACATACTGGAAAGATCAGGATATTTTTAACGCGTTATTGCATGCCAAAGGTGATACACCGGGAAACTTACTTATCGGGACCTTAAGTTATCAGGAATGGCTACAGCATGAACCGATAGCAAGAACTGAAGGTGATTTTGTGATGTTGGCAGAACATGCCATGTCAGGAGAGGTCGTGGGTTCTTCCGCCGGTGGCGAGCAGCCTAAGTTTTGCGCTTTTGTTGATGGTAAACACCGTCTGGTTAAGTTCACGGAACCGGTCATCAACGCGAACAGTCAGCGCTGGGCTGATTTATTGATGGCAGAGCATCTTGCTTTAAACACCTTAGCGAATGCTGGCATTCCAGCAACTTGTTCAAAAATTTTCAGGCTTGAACAACGCACATTTTTAAGTTGTGCGCGCTTTGACCGTATAGGCGAAATCGGACGAAAAGGTCTGGTCTCGTTGCGTATGGTAGAGATGCAATTTGTCGGCAAGCCAGCAGAGTGGCCAGTGATAGCAATGCATTTGCAGCAGGATAAACATATTACTGCAGAAGAGGCAGATACCATCGCAGTGATTTGGTGTTTTGGTCGTTTGATTGCGAATACCGATATGCATAACGGTAACTTATCTTTTTTTTACTCAGCAGAGGGTGCGCTTACCCTGGCACCTGTATACGATATGTTACCTATGGCTTTTGCACCCTCACGCAGTGGCGCCATGGCATCGAATCACAACTTAACCATTAACGCGATTGCTCAAGGCAAACACTGGCGACAAGCTTATATCCTGGCTGAGCGGTTTTGGGATGACTTAGCCAATCATGTTGAAATATCTTCAGATTTCAGGCGAGTCGCTGCATCGATGCGACTTGAACTTAAGGCTATAAAGCGGTTGGTGGATAGGATGGCATGATTAACGCTTACGTACACCATTAGATTTATAAGGCTTCACGTATAAGAGAATGGGTATATACCCTGTAACGGCGCCAATTTTTAATGGCATGCGGGAGCGAAAAGATCGCTTACTGCTCGGTTAAAAGCACTCGTTTATCGAATGGTTTTTATCTGGGTTTTCAGCAGGTTGTGCAGGTATCGCTGGGCTGGTTTGCTTAGTGCAATCACTTTGGCCTGGCCTGGGGAATCCAGCACCATCAAATCGGCACCGGCATGAATAGTGACAGCCCAATCAGCCAGAGCATCGCTTGGCATCAGCGTAGCGAGGCGCTAATCAGAACATCATCTGAGCCAATGGTTGTAAATGTGCGTACTCATACCCATTGATGCCGTACAACGATTTGGAGAAACGATGAAAAAAGTACTGATTTTTGTGACCAATCACGCCACCCTTGGCGATACCGATGAAGCCAATGGCACCTATGCGCCCGAGTTAACCCATGCACTGGATGTGTTGCTGCAAGCTGGGGTGGATTACGAGTTAGCGTCCATCCAAGGCGGTAAAGCGCCGCTTTACGGCACCGATATTGAAGGCGATGCCATCAATGCAAAAATCCTGGCCGATGAAAAATTCCAACAGCGCATCAACAACACCACCGCTGTTGAGCAGTTGACCATTGATGACTACGATGCGATTTTTTACCCAGGTGGCTTTGGTTTGCTGTCGGACTTGGCAACCCATGAGGGCGTGGCCAAGTTAAGTGCCCGGCACTATGAACAAGGCGGGCTGTTGGCGGCTGTTTGCCATGGCCCGGCGGGGTTGCTGCCCATTACGCTGAGCAGTGGTAACAAATTGCTGGCAGAGGCTATTGTGACTGGCTTTACCCGGGAAGAGGAAGTCGATTACGGCACCATCGACAAAATCCCATTCTTGTTGGAAGAGTCACTGGCCCGTACGGCCAAGCAATACCGCAAAGGGCAGCCGTGGGGCGAATTGGTGATTGAAGACAACCGGGTGATTACCGGCCAGAACCCAGCCAGCGCGCATGGCGTTGCGG
>SKGJ01000318.1 GCA_007117525.1 Alkalimonas sp. | reverse complement strand
CCATCTCTGGATACCTGATAATCGGCGATGGCGGCGCCGTACTGCTCGATTTTCGGATTGCGGTTGGTGATTTTAACCAGATGAAGATTGGGGCTGCTGCCCCCATCGTAACTCCAGTCCCGCACAAAGAGACGGCTTTCGGTAGCCGTGAGCTGTTGGTAATTGCCCGGCTCTACCGGCACCTGCCACAAGCGCTCGGAGAGCCCCTGCCAATCTACCCGGGCCGGAGCGGTTGCGCGCCGCCCCCGTCGTGGCGTTTCTACGCTTTCGGTCACCGCCGCCGGTAACTCGGTTGGCGGCTGAAATGGAAAGACCGCCTCTTCTTTCAGACTGAGCGCAAAAATCTGGCTGCGGCGATCGAACATCGGCCCCAGGTTGCGATCCCCCCAGGGGTGGCCAGGCGTCGCGCGGAAGTGACGGTTCGATAAGAAGTACAACCATTGCCCGTCCGGGCTAAAGGACGGTGAGAAGGATTCAAATTTGTCGCTGGTCACCAACTGGTATTTTTGCTCCGTCAACGAGTACAACAGCACCTGGCTGCGTTCTTGCCGGGTGGCAATGGTGGTGACGGCCAGCAACTCGCTGTCGTGCGACCAGACGATGTCGGCAAATGGCGCTAAACCGACCCCACCGCTGTAAGCCAGCCGGTTTTCCTGGGTTTGCAGATTCAACAGCCAAAGATTGCCGGCCTTGTCGTCATGAGCCAGCCAGTTGCCATCCGGCGATAACGTCAAGCGCCAGCGAAAACCACTGCCATCGCTGGTCAGCTGCTTGGCATCGTCACGGCCATCGGCGGCATAACGCCAGATCTCCAGCTCACCACTCTGATCGCTGATGGCATAAACCCAGCGGCCATCGTGACTCAGAATGGCTTCCCGCACCCGGCTGTCAGACGGGGTGGCAATTTCCACCAGCCGGGCCGGCGATTTGGCGGCAATGGCCACCTTGCCGCGGGCGGTTAACACCACCTGATCGCCAAAACCGGCGTAATGGGCACTGGTCAGGTAGTTCAGCGGCTGATCAAGCCAGCGTTCGCGTTGATGCGGCCGGTCCGACTGAATGCTAAGCGGCAACAGCCGGTCTTCCCCACTGGCAAGGTCCAGCAACTGAATGTCGGCGCCCAGCTGATAAACAATGCGCCCCTGATTCAGATACGCCTGACGCACCTGCCAGTCCTGATGATCGGTCAGCTGACGTGCATCGCTGCCATCCAGCCGGGTCGACCAAATATTCGGATTGCCGCTCTGGTCGCTGACAAAATACAGCCGATCTTGCCACAGCATCGGGTGGCGAATGGAACCTTGGTGCTCGGCACTTAACAGCTCGGCTTCCTCCGCTCCCAAGCGATAGCGCCATAACTCACCCAAAGCACCGCCGCGGTAGGTACGGGCGTTGTCACCGGTCACCTGCAAACCATGCTGCACAAAGTAAAGCCATTCACCGGCCGGATCCAGCACCCCTTCAATCGCATCGGCCACCGGCAAGGTAGTGGTCTGCAAGCTGGTCGGATCCACGGTTTTCAGCAACCAGAAATTGGCCGGCCCCGCCACCTGATCGGTGCTGTACAGCAGCTGTCCATCGGCGGTCCAGCCTTGCAGCCGCACCCTGCTGTTTTCAAAGGTTACGCGTTTGGCCACCCCACCCGCGGCGGGTTTGACGTAGACTTCCGGCGTCTGCTCGTAACTGGCAACAAAGGCCAGCCACTGGCCATCGGGTGACAAGCGCCCCTGAATTTCTTCACTCGGATGCGTGGTCAGGCGCTGGCCACGCAGTTCATTCAGATTGGCCTGCCAAATGGCGCCTTCGGAGGTAAAGATCAACTGGTCCTGTTGCAGCGATGGCGCCCTGAAATAGCCATCGGCCGCCAGGCTAACCGGACTGATGGCCGCAGCCACGGCGAAAGCGAGCAAAGTTTTTTTCAGCATGATGAATTCAATTGTTATTAAAGCGTAAAGCTACGCTAGCAGAATCGCGCGGGCATGGCCAGATGCCTTGCGGTGCATCTGCATTTTTCGTGGCTAAATGGCGGTGATCAACTGATGAAAAAGCACAAAAAAGCCAGCGGCATCAGCGGCTGGCTTGTTGGTCGGGCTGAGCTGTCAGCCTTAGGGTTCAGCCTTGGAGCTCAGACTTAACCGTACAACCGGGTCTGGATGGCTGCTGCGCTCTGGCAGGCCTTAGCAATGGCTGTTTCGATGTCATCGGCCAGCGCCAGCGCTACGCCCATCCGGCGTTTGCCCTGAACTTCCGGTTTGCCAAAAAGGCGCAGCTCGGTATCGGGTTCAGCCAAAGCCTCCGCCAGCCCCTGATAACGGATGTCCTCACTCTGGCCTTCCACCAAGAGCACAGCCGACGCGGCCGGGCCGTACTGGCGAATTTGCGGAATCGGCAAGCCCAAAATGGCGCGGGCATGCAAAGCAAACTCACTGTACTGCTGCGAAATTAAGGTCACCAGGCCAGTATCGTGCGGCCGTGGCGAGACTTCGCTGAACCAGACGTCGTCGCCCTTGATAAAGAGCTCAACACCAAAGATGCCATGGCCGCCAAGGGCCTGGACCACCTGACGGGCAAACTGTCGGGATTTTTCCAGGGCCGCTTCCGACATCGCCTGCGGTTGCCAGCTTTCGCGGTAATCGCCATCTTCCTGGCGGTGCCCAATCGGCTGACAAAACTGAATGCCACTGACCGATTGCACCGTCAGAAGGGTGATTTCGTAATCAAAATCAACAAAGCCTTCCACGATGACATGGCCTTTGCCGGCCCGGCCACCTTCCTGAGCATAGGCCCAGGCGCGATCCAGATCGGCATCGCTTTTCACTACGGTCTGACCTTTGCCCGAAGAGGACATAATGGGCTTGACCACACAGGGGTAACCAATGGCGGCAACAGCGGCATCAAAGCTGGCGCGGTCCTGGGCAAAGCGATACGCCGAAGTCGGTAGTTTGAGCTCTTCAGCAGCCAGCCGGCGGATCCCTTCGCGGTTCATCGTCAGGTTGGCAGCACGGGCGCTGGGCACCACGGTAAAACCGGCTTGCTCCAGTTCAATCAATTCGGTGGTGGCAATGGCTTCCAGCTCCGGCACAATAAAGGTCGGCTTTTCTTTGATCACCAGTTGGCGCAGTGCGGCGTTATTCAGCATTGAAATCACCACCGCCTTATCGGCCACCTGCATGGCCGGGGCATTGGGGTAGCGATCCACCGCTATGACTTCGCAACCGTAGCGTTTTAGCTCAATGCACAGCTCTTTGCCCAGCTCACCGCTGCCCAGCAACAACACCTT
>SKGJ01000265.1 GCA_007117525.1 Alkalimonas sp. | reverse complement strand
ACCAGCAGCATGCCCGCGTTATCAAACAGCGTACTCAGCACCTCATTGACCCGCAGCGTGAGACGTTTCATCTCGGCCAATTGTTCAGCGGTAGCCCAACCAAAAGACACCACATGCGACTCATTGATCATAGGATCATGCAAGGCATCATTTTTCAAAAACAGCTCGAAGGTTGGCGGGGTCAGTGCCATGCCCTCTTCGACGCCTAAGCGCTTAACCAAAGAGCCTGCAGCAAAGTTTCGAACCACACACTCAACCGGAATCATCGCCAGCTTCTTCACCAGCACTTCGTCATCGGCCAGCAAGGCTTCAACTTGCGTCGGGATCCCGGCCTGCTCCAGCTTTTGCATGATGAAAAAGTTGAATTTATTATTCACCATGCCTTTACGGGCCAGCTGCTCGATACGCTCACCATCAAAGGCCGAAGTATCGTTTCGAAAATGCAGGATCAATTTGTCTGCATCGGTGGTGTGGTAAACGGTTTTGGCTTTACCACGGTACAATTCGGTTGTTTTATGCGTCATCTGCAACTCCGGCCTGAGCAAAATTTCAGGGCGCAAAGTATACGAGGCTTTGCGCCAATCTCAAATCACTTTTTTAGCAATGCTTACAGCTCAATGCGTGCTTCTGCTATGGCTGCTAACAATACCGGTTCCATCTCAGCTAACGTTGCCTCTGTCAGCACCTGACCAGCCGCATCCCGGAAGCTGATGCTGGTTTGTTGCTCAACCCGACTTAACACCACCTGGTAACTGCCTTCAGCGATGGGCAACACCGGCTTGGTGTTGCGGCGGAATACCCGGGAAAAAATGCCCGGGCGAGGCTTACGGTAATTCAGGTAGTAAGTGGAGGTGGAGCGGTTTAAGTCCGTCACGGCCAAGCTGAGCTCATCAAACAACGATTCAAGCTGGGTCCAGACGACCTCAAGGCTCTGTTCGGATAAAAATGATGGAGCACCATTGCCATCTTGCGCCAGTTCCAGGCTGCTGTCACTTGGACGACTGCGCCGTAACTGCGCTTGCCTGAATTCATCAGCACCAATAAAGGCGGTGAAACGGTTTAAAAAAGCCGCCTCCTCACGCTTTACGCCAGTTACCAATAGAGACGCATCTTCCTCGAAATATTGATGCTCAAGCATTTCAACCAGGACAGCAATGCTACGACCATGTGGTCGAGGCTCCATGCTTACCCGAAATTTTGCCTGCTGCTGTGGCTGTTCAGATTTCCAAAACCAGGCCCCTTTGGTTCGCGTTTGAACCACCCAGCCGGTGGTCCAAACCAGTTCATCTGCCTGCTGGTAGCTGATACCTTGTTCATTAAAAAACGCGCTAAGCTTGCTTTCTAAATATGGCTGCAGATCACCAGTGTAATCATTGCGATCAAACCAGATCCTTGCTTTGGTCTCCTCTTCATCAACCCGACTGCTGGCTGAGAGTGGAACAACCAACCCCGGAGGCTTGGTATCGACCAACTGCTTCGATGCACGAACCTCTGGAATATCGAATTGCGCGGGTTGCGGTGGCATACTAAGATGCGCAGGAACCCGAAGCGGCTGACTTGCAATCGGCTCTTGTTCTGCTTTGGGTGAAGAGAAGATGGAGCAGCCACTAAGTAGCAGGCTGGCAATGATACAACTGGTTACCGAATAATGCACCTGGTAAACTCCTAAAAATCAATACTGGCGTGTTCTAATGCTTGTTCGATACCGGCTTGGTGAATTGGTTCCAGCGTCGTCAAGGGTAGGCGAACAAAATCAGAGGTAATGAGCCCCATATGGGCTAGTGCCCACTTAACAGGGATGGGGTTGGCCTCAACGAACAACTCCTGATGCAATGGCTGCAGTTGAGCGTCCAGACTGCGGCACCGATCGGCATTCTGCACTGCAGCAGCCTGCACAACGGCAGCAATCTGAGCCGGTGCCACATTGGCCGTCACTGAAATGACGCCATGCCCCCCGGCCAGCAAAAACTCTGCACTGCTGCCATCATCGCCACTAAATAAAGCAAAGTCAGCCGGGCAGCAGTCTTTTAAATCCTGCAACCGCTCCAATGAGCCGGTAGCTTCTTTGATACCGACAATATTCGGGACTTTGGCAAGCTCTGCAACAGTTTCCGGCAGTAAGTCGACCGCCGTGCGGCCAGGCACATTGTACAATAGAATAGGCTTATCGGTCGCGGCAGCAATGGCTTCAAAGTGCAGCTTCATGCCCTTTTGCATTGGTTTGTTGTAGTAAGGCGTTACGGTTAAAAAGCCATCGACAGGCAAGTTTGCCAACAGCCTGGTTTTGTCGACCGCAGCTTTGGTACTGTTGGCACCATTGCCGACAATGACCGGAACAGCACCCGCCACTTGCTGACAGACTGCCTTGACAATGGCAATCTGTTCATCCTGCTCCAGCGTAGCGGCTTCAGCTGTAGTACCAAGCACCACCAAGCCGTCGGTTCCGGCTTCCAAATGAAAGCGAACCAATCGCTCCAAGCTGGCAAAATCAATCTCACCCGATGCCAGCATGGGGGTGATCAAAGCCACATAACTGCCTTTCAACATGCGCAAAATATCCCACACTCTCTCAAATTCGTTTCGGGCGCCTATGTTAAAGACTGCGCCTCTTAAACACAAGGTTCGCTTGAAAACATCTGACAGCTCTATTGCATGACAGCCAGTAACGTTATGGTACAATTAGCCACCATTTTTACGGACAGGAACGGTCATGACGCAACATCTGGTGGTGACAGCCATTGGTACCGACCGCACGGGTCTGGTAAGCCAACTGGCAAGGCTGGTCACCGATTGCCAATGCAATATACTCGACAGTCGCATGGCTATTTTTGGTCATGAGTTAACCTTTATCATGTTACTGGCCGGTGACCCCAGTGCCATCAGTCGCGTGGAACATCTGCTCCCCAGCCTGGGCCTGGAGCTGGATTTGCTGACCATGATGAAACGCACACCAGCACATGACCTCCCGCCGGTGGCCAGTCACGCGGTGCTGAGCTATCAGGGACCAGACAAGGTTGGAACCTTGCGTGCTATCACCGCCTTGCTGGCTCAACATCAGGTCTCCATCACAGCTTTACGCTCCAAAACCGTTGCTAAAGATGATGGCCAGTGGATGGAAGCCAGCATGACGTTGCAGTTTTTGCACGACTACCCGGTCTCAGAGATCAAACAGGCAGTGATGCAGTTGCTGCACGAGCTGCAACTCAGTGGCGAATTCAGTGCTCAAGTTTAACCCTTAACAAGGAACCTCCGATGATTCCAAAGCTTCCAGAATTGAATGT
>SKGJ01000412.1 GCA_007117525.1 Alkalimonas sp. | reverse complement strand
TTGGCGCTGGCAGCAACAAAACCCAGATGGCTACCAGCGCGGAGACAGCTAAAAACTAGCGTCCCTGCCGACTGGGGCGCTTATTGTTGGCGGGCCTGGCAGCCGGGCGCTTTTTCGCTGGCTCCGAAGCAGGCTTTGGCTTGGGTTTTGCTTTGACAGCCTTGCTTTTGGCCGGAGTTTTTTCAGCAATCTGGTGCTTACGCACCGCCCGGCGAACACCGGCAATGCGGCGACGTCGTTCGCTGCGGTCTTCGGCTTTTAGCAGGCTTTGGGTTTCAGCGGGCAACTTCACCAACTCGCGCAGGTAATTGACCTCGTCCAGCGTGCATTCAGCATAGCCGCCGGCAGGGATGTGCTTTGGCAGGTGCAGGTCGCCATAGCGCACCCGGATCAAGCGGTTGACCACGGTGCCCTGCGATTCCCACATCCGACGCACTTCACGGTTGCGCCCTTCGGTCAGCATCACATGAAACCAGCGGTTTAACCCCTCGCCTGGCAGTACTTTGATTTTCTTAAAGTGCGCTTTGCCATCTTCCAGCATCACCCCGGTCCGCAGTTTCTGAATGGTGGCATCGGTGACTTCGCCAAACACCCGCACAGCGTATTCACGCTCGACTTCAAACTTAGGGTGCATCAGGCGGTTGGCCAGTTCACCATCGGTGGTAAACAACAGCAAGCCCGAGGTATTGATATCCAGCCGGCCAATGGCAATCCAACGGCTGCCCTGCAATTTGGGCAAGCGATCAAACACCGTGGGGCGCCCTTCCGGATCATGGCGCGAACAAATCTCACCTTCCGGTTTGTGGTAAGCCAGCACCCGGCAGACCTGGGCGTCTTCGCTTATGGTTTTCACCACATGGCCGTCTACCCGGATCACTTGCTGGGTTTCAACCCTGTCGCCAAGGTAAGCCACCTTGCCATCCACAGAGACTCGGCCGCTGCTGATCAGAGTTTCCATTTCACGACGCGAGCCAACCCCGGCCCGCGCCAATACTTTCTGTAACTTTTCACTCATGCATTGCTCTCCTGTCGTCCCGACGGTAATTCCCCGGCATCGGTGATGCCAAGTTGCTGAAAGGCCATCAGCTCTGGTAGCTGTTCCAACCTCTGTAAACCAAAATAATCCAAAAACTGTGCTGTGGTGGCATACAAGCCAGGTCGCCCCGGTACTTCTTTGTGCCCCACCACTTTGACCCAACCTCTGTCCTGCAGGGTCCGCATGATCTGCGAACTGACACTGACCCCACGGATATCTTCAATCTCTCCCCGGGTGATCGGCTGACGGTAGGCGATCAACGCTAGGGTCTCCAACACCGCCCGCGAATAGCGTGGCGAACGCTCCGGCCAAAGCTTGGCCAAAAACTCGCTGAGCTCAGGCCGGCTTTGAAAATGATAGCCAGAAGCCGTTAACTGCAATTGTACACCACGGCCGGCATAATCTTGCTCGATTTGCGCCAGAATCCGCTGCACTTTCTTTTTACTCAGGGCAAAGTCTTCCAGCACGGAGTTTTGCAGCTGCTCCAACGACAAGGGCTGCTCGGCGGTAAAAAGCGCCGCTTCCACCAGTTGCAGCAACTGCAGCTCAGAAATCACCCGTTTCATGCTTCAGCTCCGGTTGCCACTTTTAAATGAATGGGGCCAAACAAGGCCACTTGCGTCAGGGTAATCAATTTTTCTTTGCTCAGCTCCAAAATCGCCAGAAAACTGACCACCACGCCATCCCGCCCTTCGGCCAGCTCAAAGCAAGCTTCAAACGGCAGGTAATCGTGCTGTTGCAGCAAGGTCAGGATCCGGCTCATCCGCTCGCGGGTCGACATCTGTTCCCGCTGAATATGATGGTGCTGAAAGTCTTTCGCCCGCTTCATAATGTCTTTTAACGCCAACAGCAAATCCTCAACCGCCACGTCAGGCAGGATCACCAGTGGCTGAAAATTGTCTGCCAGACGGGCCTGGCCGGCAAAGTAGTCACGCTCCTGCCGAGGCAAGGTATCAAGATCGGTCGCGGCTTGTTTAAAGACCTCGTACTCCTGCAAGCGGCGGATCAGTTCGGCCCGTGGATCCTGCTCGTCTTCCTCGCTGTGCTGATGCTTTGGCAGCAGCAAGCGGGACTTGATCTCCGCCAGCATGGCTGCCATCACCAGGTATTCAGCTGCCAGCTCAAAGTTTAGCTCCTGCATCAGATCAATGTATTCCATGTACTGCTGAGTGATTTCCAGTACCGGCAGCTGCACAATGTCGAATTTGTGTTTGCGGATCAGATAAAGCAGAAAGTCCAGCGGGCCCTCGAAGGTATCGAGCAGCACCTCCAGCGCATCCGGCGGGATGTAGAGGTCTTCCGGCCGCTCCAGCACCGCCTCGCCACGAATAAAAGCCAGTGGCAACGGCTGCTGAACCGTTAATGGCGTCAGATCACTCGGCTCATCCATCAGCAGACATCAACGAAAAGGCTGCACGTCGCCCAGGCCTTCCCGCACGATGACCGGCTCACCATCGGACAAGTCAACTACGGTAGTCGGCGCCTCGGCAATGATGCCGCCGTGCAGGATCAGGTCCACTTGCTTTTCCAGCTGAGACCGCATTTCCTCCGGATCCGACTCGGCAAACTCCTGGCCGGGCAGCAACAAACTGGTCGACATGAGCGGCTCGCCCAGCTCTTCAAGCAGCGCCAGGGCAATGCGGTTCTGCGGAATACGCAGGCCAATGGTTTTCTTTTTGTCATTGAGAAAACGCCGCGGTACTTCCTTGGTGCCTTTTAAAATAAACGTATAGGCCCCCGGAGTGTTGTTTTTAATCAAGCGAAAGGCGGTGTTGTCGACTTTGGCAAACAAAGACAATTCGGATAAGTCACGGCACATCAGGGTAAAGTGGTGATCGCCATCAATCTGCCGAATACGCAGGATGCGATCATGGGCCGCTTTATCGCCTAAATGACAGGCCAGGGCATAGCCACTGTCGGTTGGATACACCACCACGCCACCGCGCTGAATGATTTGCACGGCTTGCTTAAGCAAGCGTTGCTGTGGATTATCGGGGTGAAGATGGAAAAACTGACTCATGGGATTCTTCTTATGGTTATATACCTAAGTAACTTCAAGATGCGAGTTTCAGCATCTTGAAGTTACTTAGGTATAGCTGCTTATTAGGCTGTGCTCGCTAAGCCTCGGCTCATTCCGACGAAAGCGGCAAAGCCTGTTGGCCGGCAAGAGACCAGTTGGCCCAGACCGGCGTCATGGCATCGGTTAAATATAGATTTTTTCCCAGCTCATTCCAAGGCGTTGGCTGATGAAAATCTGA
>SKGJ01000413.1 GCA_007117525.1 Alkalimonas sp. | reverse complement strand
TTATGGTCGTGATTTTCCTGGTGCTGCTGATGGTCAATGCCGTTTTTGCGGTGGTCATTGCCAATCAGTTGATCAACTTCCCCAGTGCCTCCTTGCCGGTGTGGGGCGCCATAGTGGTGGCGCTGATTATTGGCCAGCTGATTTACCGCCGGGTGATTGGCTTGTTGCTGGTCACTGTGATTGGAGTCGTGGCGCTGTACGGCATGATTTATGTCGGGCCTATGCTGCCATTTTCCTTGCCTGAAGCAACCCTGTTTGGCTTGTCCGATCGGCAAAGCTGGATTGTGCTGCTTTTTGTCTACGCTGGCATTGCCTCGCTATTGCCAGTTTGGATGCTGCTGCAACCGCGGGATTACATCAATGGCATACAGCTTTTTATTGGCCTGGGCTTGTTGTACGGCGCCGTGTTGCTGGCCAGCCCGGAGGTGGTGGCACCGGCCTTTAATACCGAAGTACCGGCAGGCACGCCATCGCTGATACCGCTGCTCTTTGTCACCATCGCCTGTGGCGCGATTTCGGGCTTTCATGGCCTGGTCGCCAGTGGTACCACCTCGAAGCAACTGGACAAGGAGCCGGATGTGCGTTTTGTCGGGTACTTCGGTGCTATCGGCGAGGGCTCGCTGGCGCTTGCCGCCATCATTGCGGTCAGTGCCGGCTTTGCCACTCTGGCCGATTGGCAGGCGGTCTACCACAGTTTTGGTCAGGGGGGCGTGACCGCCTTTATTCAGGGCGGTGCCAACATTTTAGAGCAGGGCATAGGGCTGAATGCGGTGATGGCACAGACGCTTCTGACGGTGATGGTGGTGCTCTTTGCCGGTACCACTATGGATACCGGCCTGCGCTTGCAGCGCTACATTTTCCAGGAGTGGGGCAGTATTTACCAACTGGGATGGATGCAAAAAACGCTGCCGGCGACCTTGTTGGCGGTCGGTTGCTGCCTGTTGCTGGCCTTTGGTGCCGGCGGCGATGGCGCCGGTGGCATGCTGATTTGGCCGTTATTCGGCACCACCAACCAATTGCTGGCAGGCTTAACCTTGCTGGTGATCACCGTGATGCTGGTCAAACTGGGGCGGCCAATGTGGTATACGCTGGCGCCGCTGTTGTTTTTGCTCTGCATGACCACGCTGGGACTGTTGATCCAGCTGAAAGCCTTTTACGACCAAGGCGACTGGTTCCTGTTTACGCTGGATATCATCATCCTGGCGGCGGCTATTCTGGTGATTCTGGAGGCGAGCTCAACCTTAACCCGGCAAATCAAAGCCAACAAAGCGGTGGTCAGCAAATCATGAAACTGGATGCCATCAAAGCCTGGTTTCGCCAGGCCAGCTTTTACGCCGAAGAAGCCTACAACGCGCCGTACCGCTCGGCCATTGCCCGGGCGAAGCGCGAGCAGGACGATCTCTTTATGCTGCTGGTGTTCTCGGAGATGATGGGGGTGCCGAATCCGGCCAGTTACTACACCCTTGAGCTGCAACCCTTGTTGCTGGAGCGCTTTCATGACTGGCATCAGCGCATGGGGATGGAGCATTCGCCTCTGGATCAATTCCGATGCTGTTAACAGGCCAGCGTCTATTGCTGGTAGGCGGCAAAGGCGGGGTGGGCAAAACCACCGTCTCCTCGGCTTTAGCAGTGCTGGCCAGTCAGCGCGGCCAGAAAGTGCTACTGGTCTCGACCGATCCGGCGCACAGCCTGGCCGATGCCTTTGGCCGGGCACCGATAGGCGATAGTATTACCCGGCTGGCGCCCAATCTGGATGGGCTGGAGTTAGACCCGGATCGCGAAGTCGAGCAGCATCTGGCCAAAGTCAGCGCCCAGTTAAAGCGCTTTACCCGCCCTGAGATGTTCGCTGAAGTTGAACGGCAAATGCGCCTAACCCGCCAATCGCCAGGGGCTCAGGAAGCGGCCATGCTGGAGCGGATTGCTAACACCATCGAGCTAGGACTGAGCGACTACGACTTGCTGATTTTTGATACCGCACCCACCGGTCATACGCTGCGACTGCTCAGCCTGCCGGAAGCCATGGCCGCCTGGACGCAGGGCTTGCTTCAGGCCAATCAACACTCAAAAAAACTGAGCGATGTGCTGGATCACCTAACCCCGAAAGCTGGTCGCGATCTGGATAACCCAGTGGGCGATCCCAAGCAGCATGCCACAGCCGGGATGGATGAACGCAACAAAGCCATTGCCGAGACTTTGCTGGCCCGTCAGCGCTTGCTGCAGCGAACCCGCGAGATCTTATTGGATCATCAGCAAACGGCGCTGTTGTTTGTGCTGACACCAGAAAAACTGCCCATCTTAGAAACCATGCGGGCGTTGACAAGCTTGCAGCAAGAACAGCTGCCACTGGCTGGCCTGGTGGTGAACCGAGTATTGCCTGAAGACGCCGATGGCCATTTTCTGGCGCAGCGGCGTCAAATCGAGCAACAGCATCTGGCGCAGATCAACACCGAATTTGCCAAGCTGCCGCGTTACCAACTGCCGTTGCAAGCCACCGATATTCAGGGGCTTGAGGCATTGCAGCGGATAGCGGCTTTATTGGCCGAAGCCGGGTTTTAGTCGCACTCTTTCTGGTATACCATAGCCACACTTAGCTGAAATCCATAAGGATCCCCATGGAGTACTATGTTCCGATAAAGCATTTGCATATGCTGTTTGCCTATTTAACAGCGCTTCTGTTTACCCTACGCTTGCTGCTGGATGCGATGGGCAAACCGGGCTGGCGTCAGACACCGCTGCGCTTTATTCCACACATCAACGATACTTTGTTGCTGACATTTGCAGTGGCGCTTTGGCTGCTCGGCCCCTGGCAGTTGATGACGCACGGTTGGCTGGGACTGAAAATTGTGCTGCTTTTCGGCTACATTGGTGCAGGCCTGGTGGCGCTGAAACCCAGCAAGCCCAAAGGTCTGCGTATTGGTTTTGCTGTACTGGCGCTTGGCTTGCTGGCGGCGATTTTCCACCTGGCCAAGGCCAAACCGATGCTGTTTGGTTAGTTGCTTCTGGTATGAGCGATCAACTGATTGCGAATTAGGTTGCGCTCGACGCTTTGGCATAGTTTGCCAAAGCGTCGTAACTCATCAAACTTTGGCGTACGGCCTTGCCGGATGGCGCTTTCCCAAAAACACAGCTCCGAATCCACCATTACCAGCAGCTTTTTCGGGCAACCCTGACAGTCGGTGTTGCGAATACCGCAGACATAAGTGTCAGGCTCGTACAGCGGAAAGCGGTTTTTGACCTTATCGATCAGCTGCAGCATGGCGGTTGCCAAATCCGGTTTTTTGCTCATGATTGTATCTGCAC
>SKGJ01000142.1 GCA_007117525.1 Alkalimonas sp. | reverse complement strand
GGTTTCGCCGTCAACTCGATGCCATGTTGCTGCACGATGAAAGCGCCCGCACCCTGGGTGTGGCGGTGGATAAGGTCCGTTTATTGTTTTTGCTGGCTACCTCGGCCGTCACTGCCTTTATTGTGGCGCAATGCGGTGGTATCGCCTTTGTGGGCTTGATGATCCCGCACCTGGTACGGCAGTGGTTTGGAGTGACCTTGCTGCCTTTATTGCTGGGTTCTGCTTTGGTAGGGGGCATCTTTTTAATCTGGGTGGATAACTTCGCCCGTAGTTTGCTGCTGCAGCAGGAAATCCCTTTGGGCATTATTACCTCCATGCTGGGCAGCGTCTTCTTCTTGCTGCTGTTGCGGCGACAACAACCAGGCTGACTATGACCGACGACTACAAAGCAAAACGACATCAACAACGCCAGCAACAGCTCAAATCCCAGGTGGATAAAGCCGTTGCCGCAGCCACCATCGACAAAGGCATCCTGCTGGTGCTGACCGGCAATGGCAAGGGCAAGTCCACAGCCGGTTTTGGCACCGTGGCACGTGCTGTGGGCCATGGCTACAAAGCGGCCGTGGCCCAGTTTATCAAGGGAGAGTGGGCCTGTGGCGAGCGCAATTTATTGCAGCAACATGGCGTACCCTTTGCGGTGATGGCCACTGGCTTTACCTGGGATACCCAGGATAAAGCAGCCGACATTGCCGCTGCCGAAGCGGTCTGGCAACAAGCCAAAGCTTTTTTGGCCGATAGCAGCATTGACTTGGTGTTGCTGGATGAGCTGACCTACATGCTGAGTTACCACTACCTGGATCTGGATGAGGTGCTGGATTGCATCAGCAAGCGCCCACCGGGTCAGCATCTGGTGGTTACTGGGCGCAATTGCCATCGTCGTTTGCTGGAGCTGGCCGATACCGTCAGTGAGGTTCAGCCAGTCAAGCATGCTTTTGATGCTGGCATTCGTGCCCAACAAGGGTTGGACTGGTGATGCCAGTACGCTGTTCCAGTTTGTTGCTGCTGCTGTTGCTGGCAGCACCATTGCCTGCCGAAGTGCCAGAGCGCATTGTGGCACTGGCGCCGCACATTGCCGAGCTGCTGTTTGATATTGGTGCCGAAGCTCAGCTGGTGGCGGTCAGTGATTTCAGCGATTACCCCGAGGCTGCCCGTCAACTGCCCAGTGTCGCCAACTACGCCCAGATCCAACTGGAAGCTGTGCTGGCATTGCAGCCGGATTTGGTGATTGCCTGGCGTACCGGCAACCCACAGGCAGATTTACAGCGATTGGAGCAACTGGGCATCAAGGTGCAGTATTCCGACCCGCTCAAGCTTGACGACATTGCGAGCGAGCTGCGCTGGCTGGGAGAGCTGACTGGTCGGCAGCAGCAGGCGGAAGCGCGCGCCGGTGATTTTGAGCAAAGGCTGGCTGCTTTGCGACAGCAGTACCAGCAGCAAGCCCCGGTGCGGGTGTTCTTTGCCATGTCGCAGCAGCCGTTATCGACCGTTGCCAATCAGGCCTGGCCGCAGCTGATGCTGGAGCTATGCGGTGCCGAGAATCCTTTTGCAGCCAATCGTAACGATTATCCGCAAATTGGACCGGAGCAATTGCTGCTGGCCGATGTGGAACTGATTATCCAGCCCAGTCGTGGTGCTGCCCCTGTACAGCCCAGCCAGTGGCGCCAGTTTTCCAGCTTGACTGCCGTGCGAAAGGGACACTATCTGGCGGTGGATGCCGATTTGATGTACCGCTTTAGCCGCCGCAGTCTGGAAGGGGCCAGCCAACTGTGCGAAGGCATTGATGCCGTGCGGCAGCAGCGTGATTAACACCGTTGGCTCAGGCTGCACGTATTTGTAGCCTGGGCTTTTTTTGCTACACTTGTTCGGCAGCAAAGCTGCGCCCGATAATAAAAGCAACAGGGCGTTGGACCATAAAGATAGCAATTGAGTATAAAGATAACAATGGAGCAACAAAACGTGAAGTATCCCATCCTTGTGCTGATGGCCTGTCTGGCTATCGGTGGCTGTTCAAAGAAAGATCCCGACCCAAGGCCCAGTGAACAGGGCGCTTTGGTGATGGTTGGTGGCTCACTCAGTACCTCGAACGCCGCCGTTTATCAACGATTTATCGAGCTTGCCGGCGGGCCCATCCAGGCGCGTATCGCGGTGATCCCCGCCGCCAGCAATCAGCCGGTTCGCTACTTTCATCAGTTCCGTGACGACATGGTGCATTATGGTCTGACCCAGGACCAGGTAACTTTGTTGCCTATTGCGGTCAACAACGATCGCAGCACGCCCGATCAGGATGAAAGTACCTGGGCTAAAGGCGGTCACGACAAAGCCCTGGCGGCCAAACTGGACAACTACACGGCAGTCTGGTTTTTAGGGGGCGATCAGACCAACATCATTCGCACCTTGCGTCCGGATGGCAAAGCGACACCGGTGTTCAAAGCGGTGCAGGCGCTGTATCAGCGAGGTGGGGTGGTGGCTGGCACCAGTGCTGGCGCAGCCATCATGAGTGAGGTGATGATTGCCGGCGGCGATTCCTGGCACGCGCTGACCGCGCCCAAGCGTGAGCGCTACGATGGTATGCAGGATCAGGAAGTTGGCCCTTTGATCCTGCGCCAGGGGCTGAGCTTTTTTAACGATGGCATCATCGATCAGCACTTTGATCGCAAATCCCGCTTTGGCCGCTTGTTGGTGGCGGTGCAGCAGCACCGGGACAGCTTCCCGGTTGGTTATGGCATCGATGAAGATGCTGCCCTGGTGTACTATCCACAGCGTCACGAAATCGAAGCCTTAGGCTATGGCGGTGTTACCATCATTGATGTCCGTGACGCCAACAAAATCAACAATCCGCATGGCTATCACATTGAAAATGTGCGCATTAGCTTTATTCAGGGCGGCGATCGCTACCATGTCGGCGAGCACCGCTTTACCCCGCATCCAGCCAAGTCGGCCACCATTGGTCAGGAGTACCTGAATATCCCGGAACCCGTGGTGGTGTCGGGTGTCTTTAGCCGCAACAGTCGGTTAAAAGATCTGATAGGTTTTGATTTGGTGGACAACAAAGCAGCCAGCGAAGTGGTCAGCTACTTTCATCAGGGCGATGGCTTGGGCTTTACCCTGCGTTTTCGCCAGGATGAGCGAACTCAGGGCTACTGGCAGTATCTGGATGGCATGAAAGACAACAGCAGTGCTGCCTTTGTGCTGCTGGATGTGGTGCCAAGCCGCTTTAGCATTACCGAGCTGAGCCCGGACGCCCCTTAGTGTTGATGGCTTATCTGAGCTTAAAAATGCCCGGCATGATTGCCGGGCATTT
>SKGJ01000069.1 GCA_007117525.1 Alkalimonas sp. | reverse complement strand
TGATGGCTAAGTCACTCAAAGGCGTGTTCCCAAACCAACTGAGCTTCAGGGATGCCTCATCACACATCATCCATAAACTTACCTTAATGCCAATTTATGCCCCAGGTAACGTTCCTAAGCTTATCCTGGATATTGAGAAAAATGCCAGTCAATTCAAGCTGGAAGGAAAGCGAGAGCGAAGTTATCCAAGGACATTGAAAGTATCGAAAAATCGGTACCCCGTTGCTAGAAAGAAAAATGCCGCTCACCTTAAGTGAACGGCATTACGCACTAAGCGGGCATTTTACTTGGCGCCAGGAGGGCGTTAGAAACGGTAGCGGGCCCCTATCGCATAACGCGGGCCATACTGCCGGGCAAACAGGAACTGCTCTTCGTAACGGCCATAGCCGCGCTCGGTGGCATTGGTGATGTTAAAGCCTTCAAAAAACACCGTCAGTTGCGGGTTGATGTCGTAATTGACGCTCAGATCCCACTGGGTGTACTGACGGGCAAATTGCGGTGGTGCATCGGATGAGCCTTGCGCTTGGCCAACGCCAATCAGATAGCTGTCGCGCCAGGCGTAAGTCAGCTTGACGGACAGACCATCATTTTCATAAAACAGCTGCAAGTTGGCCGAGTCGCTAAGACCAGACAGTGGCGCCTGCTGCTCCAGACTCTCGGTATCAAACTTCACATCGCCATTGACGAAGGTGGCATTGGCGCCAAAGCCAAAGCCGGTATCGCCCAACAGATGCTGCCAGGCCACTTCAATCCCATCAACCGATTTGCTGTCGGTGTTTTGCGGCTGACTGATGCTCCAGACAATCAGCGGATCTTGCGCGGTAGGCTCAATCCGGCCATCGGCATTGCCGTGGCCATTGGCCAGCATTTGCTCAAAAATCGCCGTGCTGGTGGCCTGCTCACCACGGGCCTCGATATCCGCCACGGCTTGATTGTAGCGTGGGCCGTTTAGAATATCGTGCAAGCCATCAATGGTCAGATCGGTGATGGTGGTCTGGATAAAGTTGTCGACGTTTTTGCGGAAGTAGCCAATGGCGGCGTAACTGCCTTCGGCGTAATAGTATTCCAGCGTCAGATCCAGATTGGTGGATTTAAAGGGTTGCAGGTTGGTGTTGCCCTGACCACCACTGCGAGCCCCTGGTCGGGGACTGCCGCTTAAACTACGACCACCGGCCAGAGCCCCCAGTGGCGCACGGGCGATGGTTTTACCCCAGGAAAAACGACCGACCAAATCATCGGTCAGCTCTACCCGCAAATCCAGCATCGGCAGCAAAACATTGTGCTTACCGGTCAGGGTTAAGAAGGTGTCATCACCTTGCTCGTACTGCATGATCCACTCGGAGGCACTTTCCCAGTTGACCTGGCGCTCGACCCGCTGCCGTACCGTACTGGTCACCTTGGTTTCTTCATAGCGCACACCGGCATTTAACTGCACCGGGTAGTTCAGCACATCAAATTCCCAGGCCGATTGCAGGTAGATGCTGTTGGTATCCTCGGATACCGCACTTTGGCTGGTGATGCCATTGAAGTAGGCATCCGGCACAAAGGCATCGTTGCCCATCACATCGGCGGTTAGAAAGGCCATTTGCCGGGCAACAGCTTCATCAAAGTCGAAGGTGTAGTAGTAATCGGTCAGCATGCTGGCACCGCCTCCCTCAAACTGGTTGAGGAAGTTTCGGGTGCTGTTTAAGGTGAACATGCTGCTCGGGAAGATCTCGGTAAAGCTGGGGTTAAAGCCTGGGCCTCCGCGCAGTCCACTCCAGGCATTCCAGCCGCTGAAGCTTTGTTCGGTGCGGGCAACACCGCCTTTAATCTCCAGCAATGGCAGATTAAAGCGGGAGTTGTACCAGGTACCATCCAATTGCAATTGCTGGATCTCCGACTCGCCCGGCGAGTGGATAAATTGACCAAAGTTGGAGTCGATCTCGTCTGGGTTCAGCACGCTGGTGCCATTGCGCCAGAAGATTTCCATTTGCGGGATTTCGCCCGTGCGGTAGTCGTAGATTTTGGTTTGCAGTTGATCCGAGCCCAAAATCACCTGGCCCCAGTTGCCACTGCCTTTGTCAGCACCGTTGTCGGTTCTGTTGTTGGAGTCGTGGTAATCGAATTGCAGCCGGAAGTCATCGTGCAGGTACCAGTCGGCATTAAAGCCGATGGAGCGGGCTTTGACTTCGGTGGTGCCTTTGCTGGCGGTAAAAGAGCCATCGTTGCCACCGATATCGGCAAAAAGGGCAGTGCCGCGTTCATCCAGCTCGTAGGCATTAACGTTGCCGCCAAACTCGTTCCAAATCCCCCAGCCGATGACCTCAAGACCAGTAACGGCCCGGCTGGCGGTGTAGTCCATGGTGAGGGTCAGGTTGTCTGTTGGGGCATACTGCAGCGTCAGTTGACCATTGGTACGCTCGCGCTGCAGGTCTTCGATGCTGTAGTTCATGTCTTTCGGGAAGAAATGATTGCCGATGGGGTTGCCCTCGGCATCCCGCGGCCTAGCGTCGGTAACAAACTGACTGTCCAGCTCTGGCAAGGGCACATTGGCCTGCCAGCCCTGGATGTTGGCTTGTTGACGTTGGAAGTCACGGCGGTGGTGCGAGAACGAAAAAGCGGCGCCAAAGCGATCATCAAAGAAGGTGTTGCTGTACACAGCAGCAAATTCCGGAGTGATGTCGTCGCCTTTCTCATTGGAGCTGTCATACAGCGCCTTAACCATCACCGCAAACTGTTCACCAGGGCGTTGCAGTGGGCGGGTGGTGACAATGTTGACGGTGGCACCCAGGCCGCCGCTCGGGTTTTCGGCCCGGGCGGTTTTGTAAACTTCCAGCGCGCTGACCCCTTCCGAGGACAGGTTCTCCAGATTGTAAGAGCGGGTATAGCCAGAGCCGGGCATCTGTCGACCATTTAAGGTAATCAAATTAAACTCTGGGCCAAAGCCCCGCACGGTGATCTGACTGCCTTCGCCATTGGCGCGGCTGACCGAGACGCCAGTGATGCGCTGCAAGGACTCCGCCAGGTTGGTATCGGGGAATTTCCCCATCTCCTCAGCGGATATGGCATCCACCACGCCATAACTTTCGCGTTTTACGTCCATGGAACGGGCCAAACTGCCACGAATACCACGCACTTCAATCACTTCGATGGCGTCTGCCTGGGCGGTGGCATCGTCATTGCCGGCCAGTACGGGCTGCACAGCGGTGGTTGCCAGAACGACAGAGACAGCGGCTGCGATGCGGTTTTTGGAAAATAATTGTACGTTCATCATCATTCTACTCTTGTCGGTCTGCATTAGTTGTTGGAAATTTCAACGTTG
>SKGJ01000428.1 GCA_007117525.1 Alkalimonas sp. | reverse complement strand
TTTGCATCGCAACTGGGTGCGTATTCCGCATGTGACTCAGTTCGATGAAGCCGATATCACCGGGCTGGAAGACTTCCGCAAAGCGCAAAATGCCCTGGCCGAGAAGAAAAAGCTGGGCGTGAAGTACACCCCGCTGGTGTTCATTATGAAAGCGGTGGCCAAGGCGCTGGAAGAGTTCCCGACCTTTAATTCGTCCTTGTCGGAAGATGGTCAGAGCCTGATCCTGAAAAAGTACGTCCATCTGGGCATTGCGGTCGATACACCGAATGGCCTGGTGGTGCCGGTGGTGCGGGATGTCAACACCAAGGGTGTGATTGAACTGTCGAAAGAGCTGATGGAGATTTCTGCCAAAGCCCGGGATGGCAAGCTGACCTCGTCCGACATGCAGGGCGGTTGCTTTACCATCTCCAGCCTGGGTGGCATTGGTGGTACTGCCTTTACGCCGATTGTGAATGCACCTGAAGTGGCTATCCTTGGTGTGTCCAAATCGGAAATCAAACCGAAGTGGAATGGCAAAGAGTTTGAGCCGAAGTTGATGCTGCCGTTGTCGGTATCCTACGACCATAGGGTGATTGACGGTGCGCTGGCGGCACGCTTTACTGCCACTTTGGCGAGTTATCTGGCGGATATTCGTCAGATTATTATGTAATTTCGGACAAAGATAGTTTTGGTGTAGGTGCTGCTGACTGAGCAGCGCACACAGACACGCCGTGAACCCATCCGTGGGGGCTGCGTTTTGCCATCCCTGGCAAAAAGCGTCTGTTTAGCGTACCCAGTCAGTAGCACTGGCCGAGATAGCTTGGGTGTAGGTGCTGCTGATTGGGTAGCGCACACAGACACGCCGTGAACCCATCCGTGGGGGCTGCGTTTTGCCATCCCTGGCAAAAAGCGTCTGTTTAGCGTACCCAATCAGCAGCACTGGCAGAGAGGCGAGTGGCCTAAGCGCTTCCACAACAGGATAACGCGCTTTAAGCCAGCAAACTTTTGTTGCTGCGCTGAAAAGTTACAAGACATCATTCAGGCTGAATGCTAAAATTCAGCCACATTTTTCGTCGGCAGCCTGCGCGGTTGTAAGCAACCAGCCAGTCCGCACGCTGCCACTATGGTTCACAAGGTGAAAGGTATAACGATGAGCAAAGAGATCAAAACGCAGGTCGTGGTATTGGGCGCAGGCCCTGGTGGCTACTCCGCAGCATTCCGCGCTGCCGACTTGGGCCTGGACGTAACCCTGGTAGAAGCCCGCGACACCCTGGGCGGTGTTTGTCTGAACGTGGGTTGTATTCCTTCCAAAGCCTTGTTGCACGTTGCCAAAGTGATCGACGACGCCAAAGAGATGGCATCGCACGGCGTGAGCTTTGGTGCGCCAGAAATTGATCTGGATAAAATTCGTGCCTGGAAAGACAAAGTGGTTGGCCAACTGACCAAGGGTCTGGATGGCATGGCCAAGATGCGTAAAGTGAAGGTGGTCAATGGCTACGGCAAGTTTACCGGTGCCAACACCCTGCAAGCGGGCGACACCACCATTACCTTTGAACACGCTATTATCGCGGCGGGCTCAGAGCCGGTAGCGCTGCCCTTTATTCCAAAAGACGACGACCGGGTGATTGACTCAACAGGCGCACTGGAACTGAAAGACATCCCTGGCGAAATGCTGGTGTTGGGTGGCGGTATCATTGGCCTGGAAATGGGCACTGTGTACCGGGCGCTGGGCTCCAAAGTATCAGTGGTTGAATTTGCCGACCAGCTGGTGCCTGCCGCCGATGCTGATATCGTGAAAGCCTACACCAAATTCAACAGCAAGAACTTCAACATCATGCTGTCGACCAAGGTAGTGGGCGTGGAAGCGAAGAAAGACGGTCTGTACGTGACCTTTGAAGGCAAAAACGCGCCAGAAAAAGCGGTGCGTTACGACAAAATCCTGGTGGCGGTTGGCCGCAAGCCAAACGGTAACCTGATGGATGCAGCCAAAGCCGGTGTTAACGTGGACGAGCGTGGCTTTATCAATGTCGATAAGCAGCTGCGTACCAACGTCAAGCACATCCATGCCATCGGTGACGTGGTTGGCCAGCCGATGCTGGCGCACAAAGCGGTGCACGAAGGTCATGTCGCGGCTGAGGTCATCGCTGGCATGAAGCATTACTTTGACCCACGCGGCATTCCTTCGGTGGCTTACACCGATCCGGAAATGGCCTGGGTGGGTGTGACCGAAAAAGAAGCCAAAGAACAGGGCCTCAAGTACGAAGCCGCGACCTTCCCATGGGCTGCTTCTGGCCGCGCCATCGCTTCTGCCCGCACCGAAGGCTTTACCAAGCTGATTTTCGACAAAGAAACGCACCGTATTATTGGTGGCGCCATTGTCGGTATCAATGCCGGTGAAATGCTGGGTGAAATTGGCCTGGCCATTGAAATGGGCGCCGATGCTGAAGACATCGCTCTGACCATTCATGCCCACCCAACCCTGAACGAGTCCATCGGCCTGGCCGCCGAAATCTATGAAGGCTCGATCACCGATTTGCCAAATCCTAAGGCAAAGAAGAAAAAGTAATTATTCTTCCGTAAATCAATAGATAAAGGCCGCATTCGCGGCCTTTGTTGTTTGTGATTGACGCTTCGCCATCTGTGTCGCATACTTGTATGGAAGTACGCCATTGACGTACAAGAAAGGATGCGTTGTGATCTTTGTAGAAACAGCAGTGTTTACCCGGTTATTGAAGCAGCTGATGTCTGATGATGAGTATCGGGTGTTTCAGCAGCATTTGGCGAACAATCCGGACAGTGGAAAACTCATAAAAAATAGTGGTGGTTTGCGTAAAATACGCTGGGGACGTGATAGCCAAGGTAAAAGTGGCGGTGTCCGGGTGATCTACTATTATTTGCAGCCGGATAGCCAGATTCGTTTATTGCTAATTTACCCGAAAAATGAGCAGGATAATCTAACAGATAAACAACTGAAGTTATTGAAAAATATAGTTGAGAGGTGGTGATATGAACGACAATCTGTTTAACCAACTGCTGGAAAGTGTGCAGCAAATGGATGAAATTGCGCGAGGTGAACGCCAACCATCGCGGGAATACTATGTGACTGCCCTGAAGGTAAAAGAAATCCGGCAAAAAACACAGTTAACGCAAGCGGCTTTCGCAAGTTTGATTAATGTGCAACTAGGTACCTTGCGCAATTGGGAGCAAGGCCGACGAGAGCCAACCGGCCCGGCTAAGGCTTTGCTGCGCGCTATTGAGCGGGATCCGAAGCATGTTCTTGCAGCTTTAAACTAGGGCTTGTTGAAGTCAACGTTAGCCGATACAGCAC
>SKGJ01000150.1 GCA_007117525.1 Alkalimonas sp. | reverse complement strand
GGCAAAGGCACTTTTCCTAAACGACAACCATCAATCACAAAGCCGCGGCTGCTTTCAGAGAATAAACAATAGGCATGCATCAGCCGCTGCTCAAAAGGACGCGGCAATTGCAAAGCACCATGCACGATGACCCCAAAGTCCCCCATACCGCCATGGAAAATTACCGGCTGCAAGGTATGGCTGGCCACATTCAACAAGGCATCCAGCTGCTCTTGCGCCATGGTGACTTCAACCCCATCGCGACTAAAGCGCAATTGCTGCAAGGTGGAGCTGACCAGGTGGTGTGAGTCCACCACATCCTGACTGCTCAGACTGCGGGAGTCGACCTCCCCTTTGGTCGTGAATAACCAAAACAACCCTATGGCAAGCAAGCACAGACCGATGACAAGTTTTAAACTAAAGCGCGCCAGCTTTTTCCACATGCATTTCATCCATTTATGTCACTGCTTGGGGTGGTTCCCCGTATCAAAGTCGTAGTTTCAGACCGCCGTCACGGGCACTTTGCTGAAAGTCGATGTACAATACTACAGATTTTTGTTAAAAAAGCATCAGTCTCTTCCTGCGACTGTTCGCGCTGATTGAAAGGATGCCTTATGTTAAAGCCTGTCATTATGGCTGGTGGCTCAGGAACCCGCCTCTGGCCATTGTCCCGTGGAAACTACCCGAAGCAGTTTTTGGCGCTGGCCGGAAACAACAGCATGTTGCAACAAACCCTGCAGCGACTTGAAGGGCTGGCCCATCAAGCTCCCCTGGTGATTTGCAACGAAGAACATCGCTTTTTGGCTGCCGAGCAAATCCGCCAGCTGGGGTTAAAAGACAGCGCCATCGTGTTGGAACCTTTTGGACGCAACACCGCCCCCGCTGTGGCACTGGCTGCAATCCAAGCGATGCAAGCCGATGGCGATGCCACCTTGCTGGTGATGGCCGCCGATCATGTCTTTGCCGATGTCAAAGCGCTGCAAGAGGTTATCAACCAAGCCGAGCAACTGGCCGAAACCGGCGCCATGGTGACCTTTGGCATTACTCCAACCCACCCCGAAACTGGCTATGGCTACATTCAGCAAGGCAGCGCGGTCAGCCATGGTGGCTTTAAAGTGGCGCGCTTTGTCGAAAAGCCCAACGCCGAACTGGCAGCCCAGTACCTGGATGCTGGTGACTATCTGTGGAACAGTGGCATTTTCGTGTTTAAAGCCAGCCGCTACCTCGAAGAATTGCAACAGTACCGGCCCGATATTTATCAAGCCTGCCAGGCGGCCATGCAGCAACAAACGCCGGACCTGGATTTTATCCGCATTGATGAAGCCGCCTTTGCCGATTGCCCGTCCGAGTCGATTGACTACGCGGTGATGGAACAAACCGATGCCGCTGTGGTGATCCCGCTGTCAGCCGGCTGGAACGATGTCGGTGGTTTTGCCGCTCTGTGGCAAATTCTGGATAAAGACGAGCACGGCAATGTCTGCCGCGGCGATGTGGTGTGCCAGAGCACCCGCAACAGCCTGATCCACAGCAGCGATAAACTGGTAGCGGCCGTGGGTGTGGACGACCTGGTGATTGTCAACACCAAGGATGCGGTGCTGGTAGCGCACAAAGATCAAACCCAGCAGGTGAAGAACATTGTCGAAGCGCTGAAAGCCGAAGATCGCAGCGAGGTCAGCTTCCACCGTGAAGTCTATCGCCCCTGGGGCAAGTACGATTCCATCGACCACGGCAGCCGTTTTCAGGTCAAGCGCATTACCGTCAAGCCGGGTGCCAAACTCAGCGTGCAAATGCACCACCACCGTGCCGAGCACTGGATCGTGGTCTCCGGCACCGCCAAGGTCACCATCAACGACACCGAGCAGTACCTGACGGAAAACCAGTCGGTCTACATTCCGATCACCGCCGTGCATGCGCTGGAAAACCCCGGTAAAGTTGAACTGGAGCTAATCGAAGTGCAATCGGGCTCTTACCTGGGTGAAGACGATATCGTTCGCTTTGAGGACCGCTATGGCCGCGCCTGAATCCAGCAGCAAACAGCTGATAGCCAACAGTGGCATTGCCTTTGGCACCAGCGGAGCCCGCGGCCTGGTCGAGCAGTTTAGCCCGGAAGTATGCGCCGCTTTTGCCATCAACTTTGCCAAACTGCTGCAACAGCAAGGTTTGGTGACAACACTGGACATTGCCATCGACAACCGGCCCAGCAGCTATGCGATGGCGCAAGCCTGCGCCGCAGGCTTGGCGCAACTGGGTATTGATTGCCAGTACCATGGCGTGCTGCCCACTCCAGCGCTGGCGCACTTTAGCATGGCGCAGCAACGGGGCTGCATTATGATAACCGGCAGCCATATCCCCTTTGATCGCAACGGCATTAAATTCTACCGGCCCGATGGCGAAATCAGCAAAGCCGATGAAGCCGCCATCGTGCAGGGTGATTACCCGGTTCAGCCTTTAACCACCTTGCCGGCTCTAAGCGCCAGCGATGCGGCCCAAAAGGCGTACTGCAGCCGTTATCTCAGCACTTTTCCAGCCAATTTGCTCAAAGGCAAGACCATCGGCCTTTACCAGCATTCGGCGGCCGGGCGCGATCTCTACCCGGCGCTGCTGGAGGCCTTGGGCGCCACTGTGATCCCGCTCGGGCGCAGCGATGCCTTTGTGCCGATAGATACCGAGGCAGTCAGTGCCGACGACCGCGCCCAGGCCAAAGCCTGGACCCGGCAGCATCAGCTGGATGCGCTTTTTTCCACCGATGGCGATGGCGACCGGCCCTTGCTGGCCGATGAGCAAGGCCATTACTTTACCGGCGATGTGCTGGGTTTACTGTGTTCGGATTACCTGGGCATCCGCCAGATCGCGGTGCCGGTGAGCTGCACCACCGCGCTGGAGAAATCCGGCCGCTTTACCAAGGTACTGCGCACACGCATTGGTTCGCCCTATGTGATTGCCGCCCTTGGCGATTTGCCAGCGCCCTGCGCCGGCTTTGAAGCGAATGGTGGGTATTTGCTGGGCTCAGACTGCATGGGTTTAACCGCCCTGCCGACCCGGGATGCCCTGCTGCCAGCGCTGGCCTGTCTGGCCCTGGCTGGGGAAAAGCCGCTATCGACCTTGCGTGACGCCCTGCCTAAGCGCTTTACCGCCAGCGATCGGCTGCAGCAGTTTGCCCGCGAACAAAGCGATGCGTTACTGGCACAACTGCAGAGCCAGCCGGCCACTCTGTTGCAATGGCTTGGTAGCAGCAAAGACGATGCAGAAAAGCTGGCCGGCCAGCTTGGCATCGACACCACCGATGGTCTTCGCATCACCCTGCCCAATCAGGACATCGTGCACTTGCGTC
>SKGJ01000088.1 GCA_007117525.1 Alkalimonas sp. | reverse complement strand
TGGTCCAGGCTGGCCAAAGATGCGCCTATCGAAAGTTTCCACAAATACTTTCAAAAACGGGTCGATATTCGTTTCGATGATTACGCAAATGTGCTGCGAATTCGCGTGCAGGCCTACAGCCCCGAGATGGCCCAGCAAATTGCCCAGACCTTGCTGGATGAAGGTGAGCGGCATATGAACCGGATGGGGCAGCGGCTGGCCGAAGAGCAAGTCGCTTTTATCGAAGGTCAGGTTGAGGTGTTGGCCGATCGCCTGTTTGCCGCCCGGGAAAAGTTGCTGGATTTTCAAAATACCCATGGTCTGGTGTCACCAACCGGCTCGGTCGAAAGCATCATGATGATCGTTGCTCAGCTGGAAGCACAAAAAGCCCTGCTGGAAGCGCAGCGCAAAGCGGCCAGCAGCTTCCAAAGCGCCAACTCCCCGGAGATGCAGCGGTTGGACAGCCAAATCCAGGCGCTGACTACCCAAATTCAGCAAGAGCGCCGCAAAATGGCCACTGCCGATGGCGATGCACTGAACCGGATTTCCGCTGAGTTCGAAACCTTAACGCTGCAAGCTCAGTTTGCGTTAGAGCTATACTCCAACTCCTTGCTGGTATTGGAAAACACCCGGGTTGAAGCCGCGCGTAAGTTAAAACAAATTTCGATCCTGCAGCACCCGACCTATGCCGAGTACTCGGTGGAGCCGAGGCGTCTGTACAACTTTATTGTGGTGTTGTTCTTTGCCATTATCCTTGCCGCCATTACCCAGCTGACCCGCGCCATTATTCGTGATCACATCGATTAATGCCAACCGCATGGCAGGCCATCAGGCCTGCGTGCTGCAAGAACAAACCAGTAAGGGTTTTTGGCCCTTACTGGTGGCAGCAGACAATTTTGTTGCCGCGCAGTTGGGACATGCTGCAGCTCTGGTCGCCTGGCGCCAGCAACTGACCACAGCACTGACCGCTGAGCAGCAGCAAAGCAGCCATGACTTTATTCGCAGTTGGCAGCAGCTCGGCCTCGCTGGCAGCAATTATTTGCGTCCACCTGCGTTACCGCAGCAGAGCTACCAGCTTCTGCTGATAGATCACAGCTGCACCGAGTCGATGGTTCGGCAGATGCTGCAAGCTGCAGCCCTCTACGATGAACCCATGCTGTGCCTGGCGGCCAATACCCCGAACTGTCAAAAACAGCTGCAAGTGGTGCAACAGCAGCTTGCCGGCATGGATGCGCTAAAAGCGCTGCAGCCCCGGCTGCACTTTCAAAGGGCTTGCCATACCGCTCTACTCATGCAGCACTGCAGCCGGGTGTTCTGCCACCGTTCGCCGTTGGCATTAGAGGCCATCCTGTGGCAAAAGCCGCTTTGGTGCCTGCAGGACTCCCCGCTGGCCAGTTATCAGGGCTGTGTTGGGCCTTTCGCCGCCAAACCGGGTTTTAGCGCAGAGCTGTTGGTGCATTATGCCATTTTGGCAGGGAGCCAGGCGCTGCACCCGGAGCGCAATTCCCCATGCTCTGCACAGGCATTGCTGGAGTGGGCCGGTCATCAGCAACGGATGCGGCTGCAGTTGCCACCTGAGGTCTTTGCCTATGGCTTTTCTCGGTTTTGGCGTAAAAAGCTGCAGCATTTTGTGCAGGGGAGCCGGGTAACCTTTATCGCCAAAGGCCAACCGCTGCCAAAGCATGGCACCCTGTTGGTCTGGGGGCGGCGGGAGCTTCCGGTTGTTCAGCCTGGTTTAAGCTTGGTTCGGTTAGAAGATGGCTTTATCCGCTCGGTGGGTTTAGGCGCCGAATTCGCCCAGCCACTGTCCTGGATCCTGGACCAGCAAGGACTTTATTTTGATGCGGGACAGCCCTCGGATCTGGAACAGCTGCTGCAACAGCAGCAGCTAACGCCAAGCCAACGCCAGCGGGCAGAGGCGTTGCAACAACGAATTTGCCAGCAAGGCATTACCAAATACAATGTAGGTCAGACTGGCTGGCAAAGGCCTCAGGGCAAGCAGCGGGTGATTCTGGTACCGGGGCAAGTGGAGCGTGATGCCTCCATCGAATTTGGTGCCCATCAAGTGCGCACCAATCTGGAGCTGTTGCAACAGGTCCGGCAGCGCAACCCGGATGCCTGGGTGATTTATAAACCGCACCCGGATGTGTATGCTGGCGCTCGTGCCAAAGGGCAGGGTGAAGATAACGCTGCACAGTGGTGCGATGAGCTGGTACTGGATTCCAGCATGGCGGAAATGCTGCCACAGGTGGATGAAGTTCATCTGATGACCTCCCTCACTGGTTTTGAAGCCTTATTGCGCGGTAAAAAAGTGGTGTGTTATGGCTGGCCTTTTTATGCCGGTTGGGGGCTAACGGAAGATAGGAAACCCATGCCAAGACGAAACCGTCAACTCGATTTGGCGACTCTGGTGTACTGCACGCTGATAGCGTATCCGCGGTATCTGAGCAGCGTGACTGGGGGCTTTAGCTCACCAGAGCAGATTTTAGATGAACTGGAACTGCGTCGTCAGCGGCAGCCTTCGCTGCTGGAACGACTTACCCTGCACGGACGTAAAGGCATACGCCGTGTTTTAAACCTGCTGTTTGGAATGAAGTAATGCAGCAAAACCAAGTTACGCCAGTTTCGACACCTCAGTCCGTCCGTATCGCGGTGGTGGGCTCATTGACGCAGGCACTGCTGAATTTTCGCAGCGACCTGATCCGGGAGCTGGTCGCGGCCGGTCATCAGGTCTATGCCTTTGCCACCGACTACAACGAAAACAGCGAAGCCGCTGTACAGGCTCTAGGGGCCATTCCGGTTGGCTACCAACTCAATCGCTTTAGCTACAACCCCTTCAATGATTTAGGCACCAGTTGGCAGCTGTACCGCTTATTCCGGCAACACCGGATTGACGTCAGCTTTTGTTACTTCGTCAAACCGGTTATCTTTGGCACCCTGGCGGCCTGGCTGGCCAAAGTGCCTTACCGGGTTGCCAAAATTGAAGGGCTGGGCCGTGCCTTTATCGAGCCACCGGAAGGGGCTGGTGTGCGTTGCCGTCTGGTGCGCCGGGTGCAAGTCGCCTTGTATCGCTTTGTATTGCCGAAAACACAGCAGGTGTTTTTGCTGAACCCGGATGACTACCAGGATCTTATTCACCACTACCGGATCCCTATCCCTAAACTCACCATGCTAAACGGCATTGGCACCTGTCTGGCGCGCTATCCGTACCACCCGCCACAGCTGGAGCCTATCCGCTTTATTTTTGTTGGCCGCCTGCTGCAGGAAAAAGGCATCCGCTACTTTCTGCAAGCTGCAGAGCGCATTAAAGCCAGCCATCCAAACGTCGAGTTTGTGGTGGTTGGGCAGCCCGATACTGCC
>SKGJ01000127.1 GCA_007117525.1 Alkalimonas sp. | reverse complement strand
TGTTGGCTGGTGTCATCCAGCTCCGGCATCGGATGGCGAGGTGGCAGATCGCGCTTACGCCGCTCGTGTCTGTCCTGGATCTCGAAATGGGTTGAGTACCCTAGACTTGGCATCAGATCTGTGTTGTTGACGAAGGTGCCATTGTAAATCAGACTCAGATCCGAGCTCTGATCGACAAAGCCCTGGTTTTCACGATTGACTTCAAAGCGGACGGTACGGGACTCACCGGGCTGCAGCGGTTGATGAAACTCCAGCCAGCCAAGCCCAAAGCGAGCATCTCGGTTGGTGTACTGGACCTGATCGCCTTCAATGCGGGTAAAGCTGGCTCTGGAGCTGTGATGCGGCTCAGAGATCAGCGCCCGCTCTATGGGGGCTTCGGTGAAATTGGTCAGCGTCATTTCACCCCGATTGATCAGGCGCCGCTGTTCAGGGTAAATATCGACATGAAGCTGAACCGCTGTCACCGAGGGCAAAGGCATGGCCAGGTATTGACGGTATTCTTTTTCAAAATCAGCACGCCAATCCAGCGATTGCTTGGACGTTGTGAATTGATTGAGCACTCGGGTGTTGTAATGGATCCAGCTGCCTGATGTGACAAAAGCAACCAGGCCCACCGCCACCATGATTTTGCCGGGGGCTCCAAGCTGGGCAGACAGTCGTGGCAGACGATCACGCAAACGTGCTTCACTGCCACGGCGCCACAAGGCGAAGCTGATGGCTGCCATCGCCAGGGACAGACCGCCCCAGTACAGCATGTACCACAAGTGGGGCTGCACAAAATGACCGTAGTGGTTGATATCGCTGTATTGCGCCGTCGGGCTGACGCCAAAATGAAACATCTTGTGTTCAAGCCCGACATTGGCCAACGTCATGCTGAGTACAATGTAGACCACCATTATGCCGATACCGGCAAATTTGTTGGGGCTTAAGGTCTGAATCAGCACCACCATCACCGCAGAAAGGAGCATCGGCAGGACATACCATAGACCCAACCGGGTTATGTACTGGCCCAGCTCCAACCAGCTGTGGCCTTTCACCAGCTGAAAGCCGATGGTCACCAGCATGGTAGCCAGCGTCAGGCCAACAATGACGGCCGTCAGGCCTATCAGTTTGGACAGGAAAAAGACGGCGCTGTGGGTTGGGGTTGCATCGACAATGTCACCCATGCCGGACTGACGATCACGCCAGACGGTTTCAGCGCTGTAGTAAATCAGCACCACCATCACCAACAGGCCCGTGGCATTTATCACCTGATCCACCATAAAGCGGGTGAAGGGCCAGTTTGGGGTGCCATAGGAACTAACAGTATGAAAGATAAGGCCATTCGCAATAAAATAGACGGTCAATAGCAGCAGAATGATAAAGGGAGCACTGAGCACAATCTGACGAACCTCAAAACGACTGCGCAGCTGAAGTTGGCTCCAGAATGCAGCTTTGGGGCTGGCAGCAGAAACTCTGGGCAATGCAGTCAGGGACAGTGCGGCCGTGTTGGCAGGCTCGGCATCATTGGACGCGGCTTTTTTTCTGCCAAATCGGAAGACAGCGGTTCGGCGAGGATCGATGCAGGAGTGGCTCAGCAGCATAATCAGCAGTGCCAGACCAAGCCACATCAGGCGGTTAGCGAGCAACAAGCCGCTCAGCGCTGGCAGCTGTGTATTGCGCTCCAGCGCCGTCCAGTAACGGGTGACTTCGGTAAATGCAGAGGTGCCGAAGGGGTCCAGCATGGCCGCTATGGTGCGGTACTCTGGCTCGCTGAGCAGAGCCCCGCTGCTGGCATAGAGGATAAAGAAACCGACTACACCCAGGTACATGCCCATCATGGAGCGGGTCAGGACTGCCAGACTGTAAAACAAAGCGGCGCAGAATAGCAGGCTTGGGATGACCATCAAAAACAGCGGCCACAGGTAAAAGCCAAGCATGGTTGGGCCAAAGCGCTCGGCATCCACCCAGGGCATCCAGCTGCCAATCAGCAGTCCCAGTGGTACGGTACAGAACACCAGGAAAACAATCAGAAAAGAGCCACCGAGACGGCCCCATAACCAGGCACCTTTAGAGACTGGCGTGGCCAGAATAATGCCGTCCATTTTGTTGGTGAAGTCCCGGGTTGCGGTATTGCCGGCAAAGTTGGCTACCAGGAACATGCCGAAAATGCTGAAAATCATCAGCGACATGGCCAGAAACCAGGGACCATTTTGCAGGACATTGGGGCCACCTGCGGCTATCTGCACATTGGGCACCGCCACAGCCATGAAAGCCAGCAGAAAAAACAGTGCGCTGGTGATGTAAAACGACGGAAGTTGTCGCAGGTAGCGTGCTTCCGTTCGGGCAAGTTTAAGCCACATGATCTGCTCCCCCTTAGGCCGCTTGCTGCTTCTGACCGTGACGGACCCGGTGCAGGGTGGCAAAATAGACATCTTCCAAATCCGGCGTTACCGACTCAAAAGCTGCTGCCGGCGCTTCGTTCGCCAGTACGTGCAGCACGGTGCGGCCGGCCTGAAGGTGGCTGGAGATTACGTTGTACTGCTCCATCAGAGCCGGAGCCTGCTGTTTGTCCACCACAGTGCGCCAGACCTGCCCCTTCAGCTCACTCATCAGGTTAGCGGGCTCCCCTTCAAGTTGTATTTTTCCTTCGGCCAGCACCGCCATCCGAGGGCAGAGATCAGACACATCTTCCACGATATGGGTGGATAAAATGACCACTTTGCTTTGACCGATATCTGCCAGCAGGTTGTGGAAGCGGTTGCGCTCTTCCGGATCCAGGCCTGCTGTAGGCTCATCGACAATAATCAGTTGCGGATCGCCGATCAGTGCCTGGGCAATCCCAAAGCGCTGGCGCATGCCGCCGGAAAAAGACGCCACCGCTTTTTTTTGTACCCGGTGCAGATTGGTCTGCTCCAGCAAGGTCTCCACCAGGAGTTTGCGTTCCTTGTTGTGGGTGATGCCTTTTAAAATGGCGAGGTGGTCCAGCAAATCGTAAGCGCTGATCCGCGGGTAGACATGGAAGTCCTGCGGCAGGTAGCCCAGCGTCTGGCGGATTTTTTCTGGCTCTTTCGCCACGTCCAAGCCGTTGAAATGGATTTGTCCGCTGTCTGCTGGTTGCAAAGTGGCGATGGTACGCATTAGCGACGATTTACCGGCTCCGTTTGGACCAAGCAAGCCAAACATCCCGGCAGGGATCTCCAAAGTGACATCGTGCAGTGCTTTGACACCGTTGCTGTAGGTTTTAGAAAGGTTACGAATACTAAGCATGGCTGACCTTTGTTGTGTTCAACTGAATCCAGGTAAGCAAACTATGCCAGAGCCAAAGAAAAAAGAAGAGCACAACTGTGTAACAGAATATAAGGAATCAGGTCT
>SKGJ01000366.1 GCA_007117525.1 Alkalimonas sp. | reverse complement strand
TTGTCGCCCCGAAAAGGCGGTTCCACCCTGTCTATCCTTGTCTTTCGCCCGGAGCTTGCTCCGGGCTTTTTTATTGGGTTGGCTTTAACCGGACTAAAGCACCGGTAGCCACGTCAGTTTGATCAAGCACACCGCTATCCAACACCCAGCCGCTAACCAGCCTGGCAGGTGTGACATCAAAAGCCGGATTAAACACCGGTGCCTGCTCCGGCGCCCAGCAAACCTGACCAAAACTACCGCTCACGCCGCGCACTTCCGCCGCTGGGCGCTGCTCAATCGGGATCTGGCTGCCGTCGCTGCAGCGGGGATCGACCGTGGTGTGCGGAGCCACCACATAAAAAGGGATCTGATGATAATGCGCCAGTACCGCCAGGTTGTAGGTTCCCACCTTGTTGGCAAAGTCGCCATTGGCCGCGATGCGGTCCGAGCCGACAAAGATGCGATCCACCTCGCCCCGCGCCATCAACATGGCCGCCATATTGTCGCAGATCAGCTGGTAGGGGATGCCCAGTTGCTGGCATTCCCAGGCCGTTAAACGCCCGCCTTGCAACAAAGGCCGGGTTTCATCCACCCACAGTTTGATGGCTTTGCCCTGCTGATGCGCCAGCCGCACCACGCCCAGCGCTGTGCCAACCCCAGCCGTTGCCAGACCGCCGGTATTGCAATGCGTTAGTAGACGCTCATTCGGTTGTACCAAAGTCGCGCCATGCTCAGCCATCTGCAGGCACAGCTGCACATCTTCGGTAAAGAGCTGCTCGGCGCAGGCTACCGCCGCGCTGACATAATCGGGCTGCTGTAAGGCGGCTACCATCGCATCGAGATTATTCATCAGATTGACCGCGGTAGGCCGGGCTGCTCTGAGCACTTCAGCACTGTGCAGCAGCTGCGCACGGCTATCGCCCTGCTCAGCCCGGTAAGCCAGCAACAAGGAGGCAGCAATGCCAATCGCCGGAGCGCCACGTACCTGCAATTGCTGAATCATCGCAACCATCTGCTCAACCTGCTGGCAATGCAGCCAGCTTTGCTGATGCGGTAACAGCGTCTGATCCAGAATAGACAACTGGCCTTGTTCGATTTTGAAGCTGAGACCCGCCATGTTTTTCATGCTTTATGCCTTATTTAGCCTTGCAGACGTCTAGAATGTTTGCGATTATGCAGTTCTTCTATTGGCCTGACAAGTCCGGATCCCCTATGAGTGACTACCAAACTTTTACCGCAGATGATGCCAAGCACTTTGCCCTTAGCCATGGTGATGCTTTTCGCGACAACGTTCAGCTTGAAGCGGAAGAGTTTGGTGATGGCAATCTGAATTTGGTATTTCGGGTGAAAAACCAACAGGGACGCAGCCTGATTGTCAAACAAGCATTGCCTTATGCCCGCTGTGTTGGTGAAAGCTGGCCATTGACCATCGACCGGGCCCGAATAGAGGCCGAAGTCTTGCTGCGTCATGGCCGGCTGTGCCCGGAGCATACCGTTAAGGTGCTGCATTACGATGCAGCCCTGGCCGCGATTTTGATGGAAGACTTGGGCCAGCTGGAAATATTGCGTAGCGCCTTGGTAGCAGGCAAGCAATTCCCTTTGTTGGCCAGCCAGGTGGCGCAGTACCTGGCCCAGACCTTGTTTCATACCAGCGACTTTGTTTTAAATGGCTTGCAAAAAAAGGCCGAGGTTGCGCGCTTTTTAAACCCGGAGCTCTGCCTGATCACCGAAGATCTGTTTTTTACCGATCCCTACTGCAACCATGAACGCAACAACATTCATCAGGCCATTTTGCCGCAGGCCCGCGAGCTATGGCACGATGCAGCCTTGCAAGCAGAGGTCGCACGGCTAAAAGCAGACTTTTTGTCCAAACCACAGGCTCTGTTGCATGGCGATGTGCACAGCGGCAGTATTTTTGTCAGTGCACAACAATGCAAAGTGATCGATGCCGAGTTTGGCTTTTACGGCCCCATAGGTTTTGATGTCGGCAGCCTGCTGGGGAATTTATTACTCAGCTATGCCGGTCAGTTTGGTTTGCAAGAAGACTCCGCTGCCCGCGAGCAGCAACAAGCCTACCTGCTCGAACAAGTTGAAACACTCTGGCTGAATTTTGCCAGCACCTTCAACCAGCTGATGCAAACCCAGACCAAAGAAAGCAGCTTTGCCAACAGCAACTATCAGAGCTTTTTCCTGCAGCAAGTGCTGGCCGACAGCATTGGCTATGCTGGTTGCGAGCTGATCCGTCGCACCGTCGGACTGGCGCATGTGGCAGATCTGGAACAAATTCGTCATGAGCCGCAGCGCGCTCGCTGTGAACGCTTTGCACTGGCACTGGGCCGCCAGCTGATTATGCAGCGGCAAAGCCTAAGTACCATCGCTCAGCTCACCACCCTGGTTCGTCACTTACCACTGCCGGAATAATGGTATTTTTGCCAGTCTGACTTGCGAGGCTGGCTAAATGCATCTTTACTCTGTTTACCCGCTGGTTTAACTGGAGCCAAAGATGCGCATCTTACTGATCCTCTTCGGTTTGTCCCTATTTCCGCTCGAAGCCAAGGTGCTGTGGCAGGACTTTCGGCTGACCTATCTTTATGGCGAAAATTACCGGCTTGGCGATCCCACCCGCCATGTCTTTACCATTGAGCACGCCGCCAACACCTCTTGGGGTGATAATTTTTTCTTCCTGGACCACATGCGTTTTAAAGATGGCACCCGCACCAACTATGCCGAGCTGCAACCGCGTTTTAGCCTGGGCAAGAATACCAGCGGCAACTACCAACTAGGCCCGGTCACTGATGTGCTGCTGGCTGCTCATATTGAAATGAGCAGCCTGGCCACCAATTATCTGTATGGTGCCGGGGTGGATTTGGCTGTGCCGGGTTTTCGCTTTGTTCAGGCCAATGTCTACCGCCGCAACAACGACAAGGTCGCCAACAACTGGCAATTGACCCTGGTCTGGGCCTACCCCTTTACCCTGGGCAACCAGCAGTTCTTACTGGATGGCTTTATGGACTGGGCCAGCACCAGTGTCGATCAACGCGCCAACCTGAATCTGACCCCGCAACTGAAATGGCTGGCCAGCCCACATCTGGGCATGGAAAGTCAGCTGTGGTTAGGCATTGAGTATGTGTTTTGGCGCAACAAATTCGGCGTAGCCGACAGCCCGGCACTGCGCAGTCATGAAAACAACGTTAACCTATTGGTGAAGTGGCACTTTTAATCCAGGCGAGGTCTCCGATGCAAGCGTTATCCATTAAACACAAGATCCTGCTGTTGACCACTCTTCCACTGGTTTTGCTGGCATTATTGCTGACCTGGCAATCGATTAGGCAAACACAGATAGTAGCAACAATCAGCCTTGAAACCATGCGCGACTCCTTAT
>SKGJ01000299.1 GCA_007117525.1 Alkalimonas sp. | reverse complement strand
CCAGCGGTGGGTGCGACATAAAGAGTTCGGACTTCTTGCCGCCGCCAGCGATACCGAAAGCGGCCATGCTGCCCTCCAACCGGCTTTCGTGGTTGTGCCGCAGCCGCTGCAGAGCGGCGACCATCTTGTTGGCACCTTCCAGACGAGCGGCACCGGCATCAGCCCGGTATTCACGCTGGCGCGAGAACCACATCACGATGATGCTGGCCAGCACACCAAACAGCATTTCCAGCGCTATCACAATGCCGAAGTACGCCATGGTGCCCAGCTGTTGGTTGTTCTGCCGTATAGCACCGGCAATCAAACGCGCCAGGAAAATAACAAAGGTATTGACCACCCCCTGGATCAGGGTCAGTGTCACCATGTCGCCATTGGCGATGTGCGATACCTCGTGCGCCAATACAGCTTCGACTTCGTCTTCGCGCATATTGCGCAGCAAGCCGGTAGAGACAGCGACCAGGGATTCGTTGCGATTCATGCCGGTGGCAAAGGCGTTCATTTCCGGTGAGTCGTAAATCGCCACTTCCGGCATGCCGATGCCTGCCTGACGCGCCTGACGGGCAACAGTGTCCACCAGCCATTTCTCAGTAGCGTTGCGCGGCTGTTCAATCACCACCGCACCGGTAGAGCGCTTGGCCATCCATTTGGACATTGCCAGCGAGATAAAAGAGCCACCAAAACCAAAGATAGCCGCAAACACCAACAAACCGCCAATGCTGCCGCGATCAATGCCGAAGAAGGTAAAAATAATACTCAGTGCAATACTCAGCACCACCAGCACAGCCAGGTTGGTCGCTAAAAACAACAGCACTCTTTTCATGGTGAACCTCTTTTAGAAAATCAACTGTCCTTAATATAAGGCTAGCATCTGAATTTTCAATGAATACGCGATGAAAAGCGCGCTGAAAGAGTGTAAGCAAAGTTGTCAGCCGGTAATTGCTTTCGTACACTTGCTTCCTCTTTAATCACAACCTGCCCCCAATTCGACCCACGGAGATATGATGCAGCTTTTAGCCCTGAGCAGTTCCAAAGTGAATAACAGCGATTATCTGGTGCCTTACCTGCCCTGGATTAAGCAGCATCTTAGCGGCTGTTCGCGCTTGCTGTTTGTCCCTTATGCCGGGGTGAGTGTCGACTTTGATGCCTATCAGGCCAAGGTCGTTGAGGCATTAGCCCCCCTTGGTATTGCAGTCGATAGCCTGCACCGGTTTGACAACCCGGCCAACGCCATCGAGCAAGCCGATGCGATTCTGGTGGGTGGCGGCAATACCTTTGCACTGCTTAAGCGGCTGCAGCAATTGAATTTACTGGCGCTGATCAAAAAACGCGTAACCGAAGGACTACCTTACATCGGCTGGAGTGCCGGGGCCAACCTGACCGGCTTAAGCATCCGTACCACCAACGATATGCCGATTGTGCAGCCGGAGTCCTTTGACGCTCTGGGCCTGCTGCCCTTTCAGCTGAACCCGCATTACACCGATCAGCACCCGGCCGATTTTCATGGCGAAACCCGCGATATGCGCCTGGCCGAATTTATGGTGTTAGAGCCTGAGATGCCGATCATTGCTTTACCGGAAGGCAGTGCCTTGCTGCGCCAGGGGGAACAGCTCACTGTGCTCGGCGAGCCGGGCGCTTATCGGTTTATAGGTGGCACTAAATCCCAGCTGACAGCAGGCAGCGAGCTATCGGCGTTACTACAGCTTTAGTGCATTCAGCAAAGCGCCAGCCAGTTGCTGCTGCAGCAACGAGCTGGCCCCTTCGGGCTGGTGCGGCACGATGCCAAGGCATGGCGCTGGGATGCGCTGCTGCAAATCGGCAATGTTTTCCTGTTGCAGCTGCATTGTCGGATCGACGCCATTGGCAACCCAGCCGAGCAAGCGCAGGCCAGAGCGTTCAATTTCGCGTACTGTCAGCATGGCGTGGTTCAAACAGCCCAGCTTCATCCCCACCACCAACAGCACCGGCAATTGCTGCTCAGCCACCCAATCGGCCAGATAGCGGCTGGCCGATAATGGCAGCAACCAGCCACCGGCCCCTTCAACCAACAGCAAATCGGCTTGTTGCTTTAATACACGAAGCTGCTGGCTCAGCACCTCTTCATCCAATGGCTGCTGCTCGATGGCAGCGGCAAGATGCGGCGCTACCGCCGCTTGCAGCAAGATGGGATTGATGGCCGCGTAGTCCAGTGGCACCGAGCTGGCTGCCTGCAGCGCCAGTGCATCCGGGTTTTGCCCCGAGCCATCCACTCCGGCTGCGATTGGTTTCGCCCCAATGGTGCGAAAGCCTGCTTGGTGTAGCCCCTGCAACAAAGCGCGACTGACGTAGGTTTTACCGGCATCGGTATCGGTGCCAGTGACAAAAAAGGCGCTCATGCTTTGACTCCAACCAAATAAGCCAGCTGGTAACTGGCGACGATGCCATTGGGAGCAGCCCGATTGGCTGTCTCAGGGCAAGGATACGCCTGTTGCAATTGCTGCCAGTAGCGGCGGCCGGTTAAACCCCGCCCAGACTCTGCGTCTGCAGCCAGCACATAATTGGCGCCCAGCGATTTTAGTTCACGCGCCAGCGCCAGCACATCCGGATAAGGCAACTGCACAGACTCGGTGCGAAGCTGCCACTGCATGGCTGGTGCTCCCTGCTGCATGGCACTGAGCAGCACATCGGCGCTTAAGAAAGCATTGACATGCACCGGCAGACCAGCGGCTAAAAAAGCCTGCCGCAACTCGGCCAGAGTGCCGTGCAGCAAGCTGGTAATCACCGCCTGGCCGCCTGGTCGTAACAGCCGTTGCAACTCGGCAGCGACCTCTGCCGGCCTTGGGCACCACTGCAGCATTAAATTGGAAAACACCGCATCCAGACTCCGGGCCGGCAAAGGCAACGCAGCAGCATCGGCTTGCAGGTACTGACTGGCCAGCCCAAGCTGCCTGGCCTGCTGCAGCATGCCGGCACTCAAGTCTGCAGCCAGCAAGGTCTGGCACTGGCTAGCCAGCTCTGGATGCAGCCAGGCCGGGCCACAGCCCAGATCCAACAACTGGTTACGCGGAACCGGTTTCAGCAGCTTCAGTGCCGCGTAACCGCTGTGACGTTGCAAGCGGGCGGCCGATTCGTAACTCTGACTGGCTTTGCCAAAATGCGCGGCAATGGCCGGAGCATGCCCAGCCATCAATGCGTCCCCCGATAAGCCTGACCAAGTGCCTGCACCAACTGCCGGATCTGAGCCGGCTGATGGGCAGCGCTTAAGGTAATGCGAAGACGGGCACTGCCGGGAGCCACCGTCGGCGGCCGGATTGCCCCCAACCAAATCCCCTGTTGCTTTAGAGCATCACTGATGGCCAGCGCCTGGCTGGTATCGCCAATCAGCACAGGTTGAAT
>SKGJ01000361.1 GCA_007117525.1 Alkalimonas sp. | reverse complement strand
GTTCGATGATCTCGGTGGCAGCCGCCAAAGGCATGCTGGCTGTGCAAGATGAACTGCAAAAACTGGGCGGGCGCTCCTTGTTGACCATGAAGCACCTGAAACCCGATACCGCTTTGGTCAGCCCGGGCATTATCGACTGCACCGATATTCAGGACTTCCCGGACGATGAACATTTCGGCCCTTTGCTGAAAGTCTTTCGCTTTAGCGACTTTGATGCCGCCATTGATGCAGCCAACCGCACCAGCTTCGGCTTGTCTGCCGGCTTGCTAAGCGACAGTGCTGAGCTTTATGAACATTTTTTCCGCCGCATTCGTGCTGGCATCGTCAACTGGAACCGTCCTATCACCGGTGCCAGCTCAGCAGCGCCTTTTGGTGGCATTGGCAAAAGTGGCAACCACAGAGCCAGCGCCTACTACGCGGCCGATTACTGTGCCTATCCGGTTGCGTCGGTCGAGCTGGACAGGGTGCAACTGCCAGAGCAGTTGTCACCAGGGCTGAAATTTTAACCGCAAAAAAATACATCGGGGCTAAGGCCCCGATTTGTTTTCTCGGTCAAATTTTGCTTAACTGTTAGGCAACTACAGCTTGCGAAAGGCAGTACCGCGACCATGGTGATAGATAAACCCGGCTACGAACATCTGATTCAGTTTTTAACTGAAAATCTGGCCTTGTTTGAACAGGCCGGCACGCCTTATCGTCCAGCCAAGTCCGTGGGCGAGTTTCTGGAAGAGTGCATTGCTGAGCAAATTATTCAACTCTGTACCCAGCATACCGAGCTGGAGATGAATCATCGCAGTCTGATCATCCGTGAGGTGGATGGCATTGTGTACGATTTCCAGGAAGTGCTGGGCTCGGTGCTGGACAATGAAATCAGTTGCGAGCAAGCCGAAATCATTCACGAGATTGCCTTACTGATTAAAAATTTGTTTGATAATGCTGTGGCCGCCTTGCTGGATTAAGCCGGCTAGCACTTAGAATCAAGCCCCCCGTAAACGGTGTTTGCGGGGGGCTTGATTTAGTGCGGTCAATGCTGGCGGCCCGGCAAAGTTTTCGCTAGAATATGCCCCCTTTGTGGTAATGCTGAGGTGTTTGCGATGGAAGCAAGCGTAAAATGGCTCGACTCCATGACTTTTGTGGGTTGCTCTGGTAGCGGCCATCAGGTGGCGTTTGATGCCAACAAAGATCAAAGCACAGCACCAAGCCCGATGGAGATGTTGTTGATGTCTGCCGGCGCTTGTTCGTCGGTCGATGTGGTGAGCATTTTGAAAAAATCCCGCCAGCAAGTTGCGCACTGCGAAGTGAAGTTGAGCGCAGAGCGGGCCGACAGCATTCCCAGGGTCTTTACCAAAATGCATCTGCACTTTGAGGTGACAGGGTCAAACCTGAGTGAAAAACAGGTGGCAAGGGCGGTAGAGCTATCCGCCGACAAGTACTGCTCGGTGTCCCTGATGCTGGCCAAAAGCGTTCAGGTATCACATTCGTTCAGTATAAAAACCGTGGAAGGGTTGGCCAGCGCCGACTAACTTTCAGTCGTCAAATAACGGTTGCCGCAGGCAGCGGTAGTGGAGAGCACCCTAAGTGATCAATCCGTTTGAGAAAATAAAGCTGCATGGCTTTAACAACCTGACCAAAAGCTTAAGCTTTAGCATCTACGATATCTGTTACGCGAAAACGGAACAGCACCGTCAAGAGTACATTGAGTACATCGACGAGCAGTACAATGCCGATCGCTTAACCGATATCTTGTGCGAAGTGGTGGATATTATCGGTGCCAATGTGCTGAACATTGCCCGCCAGGATTACGATCCACAGGGGGCCAGTGTCACTATCCTGGTCAGTGAAGAGCCGGTGCTGGAAAACCCGGATAACTCGGAAAACCCGGGGCCTTTGCCTGAGACGGTGGTGGCGCATCTGGATAAAAGCCATATATGCGTGCACACCTACCCGGAAGTACACCCACACGATGGTATCTGTACCTTTCGGGCCGATATTGAAGTCTCAACCTGCGGCATTATCTCGCCACTGAAAGCATTGAACTTTCTGATCCACAGCTTCGAGTCCGATGTGGTCACCATCGACTACCGGGTGCGTGGTTTTACCCGGGATGTTAGTGGCACCAAGCACTACATCGATCACCCGATCAGCTCCATCCAGAACTTTATGGATGAAGAAACCAAGAATGCCTTTCAGATGATCGATGTGAATGTTTATCAGGAAAACCTGTTTCACACCAAGATGATGCTAAAACAAGGTGATCTGGACAACTACTTGTTTGGCGTCGGCACCGACTCGATGAGCAAAGAGCAGGTGAAAGAAATCAGCAGCAAGGTGTTTAAAGAAATCCGTGAAATTTTCTATGGCCGTAACTTGCCTGATGTGAAATAAACTTGGTGTTCAACATCACAAAAGACCGCTCAGTTGAGCGGTTTTTTTATGGCTGTGGTTTGGTGGTATCGCAGTTTGTAAGGAGAATGATTGATATATGTTTTTTATTATTTACACATTTAAATTTTTATTGATTTTATTGGTTTTGTGATTTATAAAATGCACCTTTGTTAAAATTGAGGTGGTTATGAAGGTTTTTTCTGTCACAGTGATGCTGGTGTTTTTTTCTGCATGGGTGAATGCTGAGTGTTCTAACTTACAGTGTGCAGGTGTCACCAATACTTTCCTGCAGTCGCTAAAAACAACAGCAACCGATGTGCAGCTTGGTTTTCCTGCAGGCGTCAATGCAGCGCTGGATTGTGAACTCTATGCAGGACGTTATGCAAAACTGAAAGCGGATTCACTGCTGTTCAAGAGTCAACATGCCATTGTGTTAACGGCCATCGCATCCAATACCCCATTGATGATCCGCTTTGATACCAACGAGGCCTTCTGCACTGTATCTGAAGTAGAAATCATGGTCGTTGAGTAACTCCTTTTGGTTAAAACTTTTTAAGTAAGGCATCTTGGCATGGCTTCGTTTTGCGCACGTGTTCTTTTTATCTGCTCTGTCTTTTTTTTTTTTTTTTTTCGTCCGGTATGGGCCGGTACAGTCTGGGTGGACTGGAGTGGTGACTATTATGTGGAGCTACCCGCAACAATTATCAGCCATGCCGATGAGTTTTCACCAGTCTTGCGGGCTCGTGAAGACTCCCCGTATTTGCGTATCATCAAAGATGGGGATTCATTCCGGGTAGAGCGGTTAAGCCGAGCGGAGTTCGAGGCGCTAAGAGTCACCTTGACTGAAATTGGCAAACGTTTTCGCGGCGATTTTAGTGGGGATGGCCAACCGGATCTTTTACTGCAAACCCATGATGGCCTGGAGTTGCTGGTATCACATCTGCAAAGTCGCGGTATATCGCCACAAGCGCGCTCATACAGCATTGGTAGTACCATTAGTGAACAGATGCAGTTTCAGGACATGAACCAAAACGGCCGGCTTGACTTGGTCGATGCGGACGCTGGCACGGTTCGTTATGCCCAGGCGGATGGTTTTTCTGTTGCTTACCAGCAAGGTGACTATGTCGGTAGCCTGGCTGGGGAACATCAAGTGACTCCTTCCGGCGAGTTTTCGTACAATTTGCCGCTTACTTTGGCACCATCAACCGGTCAGTTTCAACCCCAGCTGTCACTGAATTACAGTTCAGGGGCACCGAACGGGCATCTTGGCGTGGGTTGGGCTATTGGAGGTTTGCGCAGCATCGTCCGTTGTGAACAGAACCTGGAGCTTAATGGCAACATCACTCGGGTAGACTTCTCTGCCAATGATCGTTTCTGCCTGGATGGCCAGCAGCTCATAGCGCGCAATGGCCAGACTTACGGTGCCAATAATACCGAATACCGCACTGTGCAAAGCTCGTTTGAGCGCATTGTCTCCAAAACCGGCAGTGGGGTAACTGGTCCGGTGAGTTTTGAAGTCAGTGATACCTCTGGTAATACCTACTTCTTTGGCCGTCATGGCAGCCACAACGATGCTTTGATAATGGCCAACAATGGCCGTGCTTTTGTCTGGGCTTTGAAACGCGTACAGGATGCGTCGGGCAACTTTTACACTTTCCATTACGAACAAGTGACAGGAGGTCTGGAGTTTTACCTGACGCATGTGCGTTATACTGGTAATGGCAGTACCAGCCCAAGCAATGAAGTGCGGTTTATCTATCAGGCAACACGACCAGATAAGTTAGTAAGTTATGTTGCCGGTCAGCGCATTACCACAAACCAGCGGTTGCATCGGGTTGAGTCCAGAGCCAATGGTAATCTACTGCGTCGTTACAATCTTCGTTATCATAATGCGACGGTACTTGGACCCAATGCGCCCTCTCGGCTGGAAAGCATCACGGCCTGTGATGCCAACAATCAATGTTTAAGTCCAACACAGTTTCAGTGGAATCAGCGCGATTTCAATGAGTTTTCCCGTGAAACCAGTGGCACTATTTCTCGCAATAGTCGCTATAGAGGCCACCAGATGTGGGACTTTAATGGTAATGGGTTGTTGGATATTGCCTATGTGCGCAATGAACGCGCAGACTCTACAGATCGATTTATTTTGATCGAAAATACCGGCAACTCTTTGCAGGAACGCAATACGTATAATATAGCCAACCGCTCATTTCGCCGCACCTGGAAAGTCGTTGACATTAATAAGAACGGACAGGATCAAATCATGTACCGTGATAGCGATGGTTACTGGTACCAGATAAGCTATCAGGGCAATGGTTTTACTAGGGCAAGAATACCCAATATTCCGAGAACCAGCAGCGATGCCTATACCCATGTAGTGGATATGGATGGTGATGGCTTACCCGAGTTGTTGCATACAGTCAATAACCGCTTGTCTGTTCAGCGGGGCACCAAAACCGGCTTTGCCAGTACAGCAGAAACGGTGCAGGTTAATCTAAACAGCCCTGGTCCAAATTACACCGTCAGTCTGGTGCCCTTCGATCGTGAAGACAACACCATGCCAGCAACCGACTTTACCGGTAACGGCAAAGCCGACTTTATTATGCAGGTTCGGCAAACCTACACCGACCCCAATCCGACACCACCACCATGTCACGAGCCACCTTGCTTTATCCAACCGCATTTACATTCTTCGTTCAATACAGCAGCCGACAAGGGTGATGACGTTATTGTTCCGCTTTCATCAGATGCGTTGTATCCAGTGCAGCATTTTGTTGAAAATGCCGATTTTGCATCCGAGCAGGGTGCTGTGCAGCAGGAGCTTAGCAGCATGGATGCAGCTGCATTGAGCGGATCGCACAGTACAGTATTCTGGAAAATTCTGGTCGCGTCCAACCGAACCACCTTGAATGAGTACGCCACGATTGGCAGCACCCATCTCATTGATCAGGTGCAAGCAGCCGATATCAATGGCGATGGCCTGGCTGATATTCTGTATCGCCGTCGCTCCGATAAAATGTGGTTTTTACGGCTTAACAATGGCAATGGCTTTGACGCTGCTATTCCAATAGCGGTGATAGATGAAGAGCAGTTGAAGCTGGTGGATATTTATGGCGATGGCCGCTTGCAGGTCCTTGATAAAAAGTTAGTCAGGACTTCTGGTAGGCCACCGTTCAACTTTAGATTTGATTTCCAGTTGCTGGAAATGGTCGGTCAGCAGTTTGTTCGGCGCGATTTCTTTTCGGATGGTATGAACGAGGACTACTGGAGTTCGCACCTGATTGATATGAATGGCAATGGTACCCCGGATTTCTTACGTTTTTCTGGCCGTTATGAAATCAAGTATCGCGCCGATACCGGCCGGGATCGCATTGTGCAAGTGGTCGATGGTTACAATGAGCGTACTACTGTTAATTATTCAACTCTGGCCGTGCCAGAGGTGCATACCCGCCGCAGTGACGGCCCATCAAAAAATTGGGGCAATGGCCATCTGGTGCGCGATATCAAAGGGGCTGTGCCGGTGGTACGCAGTGTTCAAACCTCACAGGACCGGTTAACCTATGCTTATACAGGCGGTAAGATGCAGGTTGGCCGCGGCATGCTGGGCTTTGAGCAAGTACAAATCACCAGTTGGGCTGCTGGTCAGCGTACCACCATGACATACCGGCAGGATGGCGACTACCGTGGCAATGTTAGCAATGTTCGGGTCGAGATCCGCATCCCTCCGTCTGGTGGTACGAGCCCAACTGACCCTTGCTTGGTCGACCCTGGTTTGTGTAATCCGGATCCGTGTTTTGATCATCGCATTTGTCGGCAGCCCAATATGCTACAATCCTTTAGTGATGGCACTGGTTTCTCATCCATGACAACATCCGCTGGCAGCTGGCGCTTAAAAAGTGACACCACCACCAACTATGCATTGCGATCCAACAGCTTATTCAGTACCAACAGCAACAAAACCCAAACTCGCTTTGTCTACCCAACCAGCTCTACCACGCGGTTGTACAATACCGATGTCGCTTCAGGTGGTGTTATTTCTACCCAAACCCAGCAAATAACCAGCATCGATTTGTTTGGTCAGCCACTCACTCAAATCGACAAGCTGCAAGATGCCTACAGTACCATCACCAGCACCACCACCAATGTGTACAGCTTATCGCAACACTTTGGTGGTCGGCTTACCAGTAAAACAGTGCGCAAAGAGCGTCGTAACCATTACGGCAGTCAGTCGCAACCAGCAGCTATCACGCTGCAAAACAGCTTTGGTTACGATAGCCGTGGCCGTTTAACCTCAATGACCTCTGACAGTGGCATTACTACTACCTATCGGCTGAATACCTTTGGCTTAATCACCCGGGAAACTGTATCAGCCACTGGTATGGCATCCAGGGTAGCAAATCGCGGCTACGATGCTGCTGGCCGTTACTTGATGTGGGAAGAAAATGCCCTTGGTCAGAGAACCAGCTACAATTACACCAATCGAGGCTTGCTCAATTACACTCAGTATGCCAATGGCCAGCGGGTATACAACGATTACAATGGTCTGGGGCGTTTAATCCGCACCACCACGACACCCGCCAACAATACCAGCAAAACCGGCTCTGCCGTGTTGGTGAGTAGCCAAAATCAATACTGGTGTACTGCCAGTACCAGCCATTGTCCGTCTACGGCCTCGTATTACACCGAGTATGTCACACCGGGGACCGCTACCCGCCGGGTGTATGCGGATTTACTGGGGCGCGAAGTACGTAGCAGCACTCGAGGTTTTAACGGCAGTTGGGTGTACAGCGATACCTTCTACGATGCCAAAGGCCGGGTCGAGCGGGAGACCATTCCTTATTACGCTGGCAGTAGCAATCCGGCGGCCACTCTATACAGCTACGATGAGCAGGGACGGGTGCTCGCTGTTACCCGGCCGGATGGCTCGCTTTGGCAGACTGAGTACAATGGTCTGACTACGGTCAGCATAGCGCCGGGCAATCGGCGTACCACTGAAGTGCACAACAGTGCCGGCGACTTGGTGCAGGTGATTGATGCGGCCGGTAGCCAGGCCTGGTACTACTACGATGCCAATGGCAAGAGCACCATACTGGCAGGCCCCAGTGGCAAGAACCTGGTGGTACGTTACGACAAATGGGGCAACAAAACCCGCATTACCGATCCGGATGCCGGTGTCACCAACTACGTTTACAATGGCTTCCATGAACTGATTCGGCAGCAGGATGCCAAAGGCCAGGTGGTGGAGTACAGCTACGATCTGCTGGGCCGGCAAAGCCGGATGCTGCGTAAAACGCCATCCGGTGCCATCGAACACGATGTCGAAACCCGTTACGATAGCGGCGCTTATGCGATAGGCCAGGTCAGTTCGGTCGAGGATAAAAAGACCAACTACCGCATCAGCTATGCCTATGATACCTTTGCCCGCAAACGGCAGGAAACCATTCGGTTTGATGACGGAGCGACTTACACCCAGCAGTGGAGTTACGACAGCCAGGGTCGGCTGCGCACCGAAACTGACGCCACCGGCGGTGGCCTGGTGTACAACTACAACAGCCACCACTGGCTGACCAGTATCGATGATAAAGACATACGTTCCGGCGGCTCAGCGCGCCGGTACTGGCAAGCCACGGCTGCGGATGCGCTGGGCAACATCACTCAGGATCGGCTGGGTGACCGCATCAACCGCACCCGGCAGTACGATGCCAACACCGGCTTGCTTACCCGCATTCAAACCACTGCCAGCGGTCAGCCGCAATTGCAGAACTGGCATTACCGCTGGGATGTGTTGGGCAACCTGGAATGGCGGCGGGATGATACGCTGGGGAATAAGGAAGATTTCACTTACGACACCTTAAACCGGGTACGCACCAGCCGTATTACCAGCCCGAAAGGCAATACCAATGTCACCATCGCTTACAATGCGCTGGGCAATATTACCTCCAAAACCGGGGTGGGTACCTACCATTACGAGAGTGCAAGGCCGCATGCGGTGACCCGGGTAACGGGTGCGCGGCCGAACAGCTACCAGTACGATGCCAACGGCAATATGGTGCGGGATAACGAGCGCCAGCTAAGCTACAACAGCTGGAACAAACCAACCCGTATCAGCAAGGGCAGCTATCAGGTTGATTTCAGCTACGATCCGTTCGGCAATCATTACAAGCGGGTCGAGTTTGGTGGCGCCAATGGCAACTTTATCCCGATTATGATGAGCAGCATCACCACCTTTATTCCGCAAATCAAGGAAACCCGCTACATCGGCAATGTCGAGCTGATCCGAATGGGCAGCGACACCTGGTTGCAGCGCCGCTATGTTGGTGGGGTAGCCGTGGTGAGCAAGCTGGCCACTCAGACGGCAGCGCAATCGGTGATCCGCTATATGCTGACCGATCACCTGGGCTCTACCCATGTGATTGCCAATGCCAATGGCGTTACTGAGCAGGTGATGAGCTTTGACGTCTTTGGCGCCAGGCGCGATACTGAAAGCTGGGGCCTGCGCCATGCCGAGGCCAGTTCGGGGCTGTTGACCAGTGCATTAACCCTTAGGGGCTACACCGGCCATGAGCAAATCGACGATGTCGGGCTCATCCATATGGGTGGGCGGGTGTACGACCCTATATTGGGACGTTTTCTGCAGGCCGATCCTTTTATCCAGCAGCCAAACAATATTCAGAACTTTAACCGCTATAGTTATGTGCTGAATAACCCGCTGAATGCGACCGATCCATCGGGCTATTTCTTCCAACTGCTGGTAGTGTGGGCGGTGAACTACGTAGCCGCAGCGACCGCTGCCACGGCCTTTGGTACCGCGCTTGGTATGGCGCTGACCGCTTATCAGTATTATGGTTATGCCCAGATGGCGGTGGGGGCCATCCGTGCGATTGAAGGGGGTGGCACGGCGATGGCGAACTTTGCCGGAGGGATGGCGAAGGGGTACGCGAAGGGACTGGCGTTTAATGCCGCCATGGGTGGGTTAATGAAGCTGGGGCAGGCCGCAGCGGATAGCCCGAATGCACCGCAGCCGGTGAATAATGAGCAGGGGACTGCGAGTACTGATGGGCACGGAAGTAGTTCTCGAAGAAATTCTGATGGCTTTGATGGCAAAGGACCGCATAAGGTAACTGCTGTTACACAAGGAAAACCATTAAATGAGTTACAGCATGGGCTGCAAGTGGTGAACGATCTTTTAGGTAATGATGACTATGATGCAAATAGTGTGGTAAAGGCTGCTAATGATTTTTTGGAAGCGATTCGTAGGCATCCTCATGCAAATGAGTTGACATCTTTCGAACTTGAGTTATTGCGCACAAGGGCGGAGTTCTGGCACTCGCAAGCTGTTACGGCACGATATAGTTACAATACTATAAAATATGGTTCATTAGTGATTGGTTTTACGGTTTATGAGTCTTTATCTAGAGCGGAGTTGGCTTATGGGTCTTATCAAGATGGTATTACTGCTAAAAATGTTACTGGCGGCATTGTGGAAGCTATGAACTCCACTATTAGTCGCGGAGCAAAGCATCCTGTTGTTAATGCTATCGGAGCTGGGGTCTCAGAAGTAATCAACCGCTTGCCTTGGGAAAAGAAAAATGACAAGTAATCAGCATATAACTGACGCAGTTTATTTGCATAATGCACTATTCGCCATATTTGCTTTATTAGTGTTATCGTCTCTATGGTTTGTACGGGAGTACCTTGCAGCTGGAGTGTATTTTTACTTAGCCATACCTCTATCGGTAGGCGCACTCTACTACAGTATTGTGTTCTACTTTCTTAGAAGTAGCTATTTATCCAAGTGGTATTGGAAATTTTTATTTTTGCTTGAGGGGGGAGCGATGGGTGTGGCTTGTTTTACAAAGTGGGCAGTGGATAGCAAGGTAAATGAATCCTTACTGTGGCTTATTGCATTTGCTGTGTTAGCTATCGTTAATGTTTCAGCGGACTACAGTTTTCGTACGTTGGAAGATGTTAATCAATGAAGTTAATTTACATTTTCACTATATTGCTAGCCAATATGATATCAGTCCAGGCACTAGCATCGGATGATATATCCGATCACAGAAAGTTTGCTAGAGCAATAGGAGCTTTTTCACTAACTTATCGGCTCATTGAGCAGGTAAATGTTGCATGCGATATGCAACTACATACAGGGGAAAAAGAAATTGAGGAACGCTTACAGCAGAGTTTTGGTTTGTCATTGCAGCAGGCAGAAACACTGTTTGCACCTTCTGCTCATTCGGATGTCATGGCTAGGCAGTTAATAGCAAAATTATTAGGTAGTAAGGATATCTGTAATCATCCTGAGTTGATCTTATGGCATCACGCAATGCTTGAGAAGTTAAATAAACACCATGAGCTTATTTTGGAAATAAAAGATTTTGAAATGATTAGAAGGTTTATTGATCATAATAACGGAAGTTAGTAGTGGTGAGTGTACTCAAGCAATGAGCTTTGGTTGGGTTGGCACTGATACATGTTTGCAAAAGTATGATGTTGGTTGCGGGATGATTGTTAGTGAATATTTTTTGCATTTATTTTTGATTGTGTTCAGCACGCAAGCTACTGAATTGACAGAGCTTGAAGCAGTTTTGCACCAACAGAATATGATAACCGAAATGCCCCAAGATCCGATAGCATTTCGTCGTCCTGTGAATGAGGTTCTGAATGCATTAAACCGGGATTGGGGACGAGGTAATCGTGAGTATCTTGCAAAAGAGTTTGTACTGCTATGGCAGCGCAAGCATGCTTTAAATGGCATGGACCGGCATGCTTTGTTGGAAACTGACCGGGTACGTATTCAGCTTGCAGGTCTGTTAGGAATGACTACACGTCTTTGTTTGGAATCTGTTCCGAATGACGAGTTGCGTTCTTTTGTGTTAAGTCATGTACAAAACAGGAGCATCTCTGAGCGGGCATTAGCTATACGAATGCTGGCTTATGTTGGACTGGCAGTAGATGTACCGCTATTAGCTGATATTGTTAGAACGGAAGCTCAGGGTTTATCAACATTTGCAGTGATTGCTTTAGACCACCTACATGAAGAAGATGGTATTACTGCGTTATTTGAGCTGGAACAACGTGTTAAAGCTCCTGAACTGAAATCACTGATCAGTGAGCGTTTGATGGTTTACCGGCAAGGAGGAGCAATTCCATCAAAAAAGTGTGACTGATGATATCGCCAATATAGTTTGCTCTTTAACAATTTATACGAGTGCCAGCTTTATCCATCAAGTGAAAGAGTGCGCACCATCGGCAATGTCGAGCTGATCCGGATGGGCAGCGACACCTGGTTGCAGCGCCGCTATGTTGGTGGGGTAGCGGTGGTTAGCAAGCTGGCCACTCAGACGGCAGCGCAATCGGTGATCCGCTATATGCTGACCGATCACCTGGGCTCTACCCATGTGGTTGCCAATGCCAATGGCGTTACCGAGCAGGTGATGAGCTTTGATGTGTTTGGTGCCAGGCGTGATACCGAGAGCAGGGGTCTGCGCCATGCCGAGGCCAGCTCTGGTTTGCTGACCAGTGCATTAACCCTTAGGGGCTACACCGGCCACGAGCAAATCGACGATGTCGGGCTCATCCATATGGGCGGGCGGGTGTACGACCCAATATTGGGGCGTTTCCTGCAAGCTGATCCAGTATACCCAAGTGACCTCAAGATGCAGGCTTCAGCGGGAGATAAAAGCGCTTTAGGCAAGGCAGTTGTTGGAAGGTTTGGTGGTTCCAAATCGACAACAGCTAACGCCGCTTAAAGTGCTTTTAGCCCCGCCCTGCGGGAGCCTCTGGGCGCTTCCACTGCGGTGTTACCCTGACTAGCAAGGTGGTCGACATTGCGTCGCTAGTGTGCCTTGCATTGAAAGCGCCCAAAGGCTCTGAAACTCGCATTTTGAGGTTACTTGGGTATATACAGCAGCCAAACAATATTCAGAACTTTAACCGCTATAGTTATGTGCTGAAT
>SKGJ01000223.1 GCA_007117525.1 Alkalimonas sp. | reverse complement strand
CACAAGCACTGAGCGAGTTGGTGCATGTTCCGGCCATGCATCAACCCAATGATCTGGCGCTGTTGCCACCGGATACACTCTTTGCCAGCGACCCCGATTGGCAAAGCGGCAGCGGTCAACTGTGGCGGGTATCGGCCGATGGCCGCTACCAGTTGCTGGAGTCTGGCATGGGCACCACCAATGGCATCGAAGTATCCAGTGATGGCCACAAACTTTTTGTCAATGAGAGCCTGCAGCGTCGGATCTGGCGCTACCGCATAGATGAGCAACAGCTACACGACAAAACCTTGCTGGCAGCGTTCTCCCATGGGGGCCTGGATGGTATGCGAATGGTGCAGCCTGGGGTGCTGGCAGTCACCCGTTTTGGTGAGGGCCGGGTGATTTTACTCAGTACAACAGGCGCATTGCTGGCCGAGTTGCCACTGCAACACCGCTACCCAACCAACCTGGCTGTGCAGTGGCCTTACCTTTATGTCACCTTGCAGGATTGCGGCTGCATTGAACGTCTGTCGCTGGATGGCATTTTGCCTGATCCAGCAGATGCGGTTGCTCCACAATAGGCCATATGGCGCGGCTTAGTTTCTGATACTGGTTGCGCCTTGGATCGCTTGGGTAAGGCGCTTTGGCATCCAGATACCAGACCTCGGCAGCGATGGCCGCAAAGCCCTGATAGAAGTGATTGGTCGACTTGACCACCAGACCACGGTACTGCGCAGGCTCAATGCCAAGCGCGCAAAACAAGCTGGGATCAAACGACTGGCAACGGTTGGAGTTTAAGATCACATCAACGCCGGCGAAGCGGATCCAGGCGCAGGCCCCCATCGGCACCTGACTGCCAGCAAAATCCTGCCAGGCTTGCTGGCGCAGCGCTTTCACTTCCACCCTCTGATCCACTGGTGCTCCGGCTGTGGCGCAACTTTTGCCACCAAAGCGTAGCGGGATCACGGCCCCCTCGCCGGCTGCCATGCACAACTGCACCGCCATCGGATCCCAAATGGTCCCAAAAGCCACGCCTTGCACCTGTTGCCGCAACACCTCGTGCAAAATCAAGGTGCCATCACCGGCGACGCCCCCACCCGGATTGTCCCAGACATCGGCCAGCACCACCGGGGTTTGCTCGCTGCTGCGCATCCGACTGACCCCCTCCTCGACCGACAGCATGGTGGGCATGCTTTGACCGCGCAGAGCAAAGAGCTCCATGCCCAATTGCCGGGCCAGCTGCTCGCTGAGTTCGGGTTGATTGTCGGTAATCACCAATAGTTTGGTGCCCATCTCAGGCACATCCCCCGCCATAAAGCCATGGATCACCGAAATCGACAACACACCGGCTTGCTGCTCCAGTTGACGGATCCGGGCGACAAAAGACTTCATCGGCTCATTGCTGGTTGGCAACACATCGATCATCTTGCAATCGAAGCTGGCCATGCAAGGATTGATTTCCTTGCGCACTGTCGCCAGTGTCAGCCGCACCAGCTCTCTGGCACGATCCATAAAATCCAGATGCGGGAACTCTTTGAAGGCAATCAGCAAGTCCGCCATGGCCAGCCGCTTGGCCGTCAGGTGGCTGTGCGGATCCAATTCAGCGGAAATGACGGTATCGGGACCAACCATAGCCCGAACACGCTGCAATAAATCCCCTTCGCAATCATCGTAGCCTTGGGCCACCATGGCACCATGCAAGCCTAAAATGACCGCATCAACCGGCAGCGCCTGCTGCAATTGCTGCAGCAGCTCATCACGCAGGTACTCGTAACTGGCACGATTAACCAGGCCACCGGGCTCCGCCCAGCTGCAACTGCCTTCAAACAGCTGGATCGGCTGGCGCTGCGCTTCTTCCCGACAAGCTACTAAGGGCGCACTGCACAAGGTTGGCGTTGCCGGGTGCTCCCCTGGAGCCGCATAAAAACTGTTTTTGAAGCTGGCAAGATCGGTAAACATCGGCGAAAAAGTGTTGGTTTCTGTCGCCAGCGAAGCGGTAAAAATACGCATCATAACGGACTGTCTCGTTTCGGATCGAACCGGTTGGAATGAGTGTTGGCGGCATCGGCTTCAGCCGCTATCTCAGCAGCTGGTTTTTGCTGCAAAAAGCGCTGCCGCTCTGCCCGCAAACGGCGCATACTGGCCAGGCGGGACACCGGCTGATGCCGGTAAAACCCACTGACCAACAGAGCACTGAGCAAGGCCCCGGCAAATGCCGGCAACACCGGATTGCCCCAATACGCCAGCCAATCGGGCGTGAGCAAAATACTGAAAGAAACCAGCATGGCGCACAGCACAGCCGCCACAGCACCCTGCCAGCGAAAACCAGGCCAAAAACGGCCCAGCAGAGCTGTGACCGCCAGACCGGACATCAAGGTAGCAATCAAAGAGGTAATGTAGCGAATGATATCGTTCGACAGCAGTGCCATGCTCAGAGCCAACACCGCCACCACCACCAGCATCAGCCGACTGAGCAGCAGCAGGCGCTTGGGAGCAAAGCCTGCTGGGACGCACTGCTGCAACAGATCACGGATAAAAATACTGACCGCCGCTATGGCGTCGGAGCTTGCCGAGGACAAGGTAGCCGATACACCGGCCAGCAGCACCAGGATGGCCACCATCCCAGGCAACACTTGCACCGCCATGGTGGCAAAGGCAAATTGATGATCGGCCAGCTCTGGTGCTGTCTGACGAGCCGCGATGCCAATGAGCGCGGGTAACGCAGCAAAGGCAAGGTACAACAGGCCGGCCAGAGTAAAGGCTCGCCGGACCGTACGGACGGAGCGGGCTGAGTAAATACGCTGACGAAAGGAAGGCGTGGCCAACACCCCCAAGGCAATGACCGCAGCCAGTGAAAGCGCTGGCACCACCCCAATATGCGTTAAGGCTTGCCAGCCGGACTGCGCAGACGGCACCTCTGCCGCCAGCGCCTGAATGCCACCGGCCTGCACGCTGATCAGCAGCGCCATCAGAATAAAGCCGATAAATAAGATAATGGCCATGATGGAGTCGGTCCAGACCACAGCGCTGTAGCCACCAATCACAATATAAAGGGTAAAAGCCGTCGCGATGATCAACTTAGCGACATTCAAATCCATACCGGTGGCCCAGGATAAATACAAAGCGCCACCAATAAGGTGCGCTCCAAGCCAGCCGAGTGACGCCACAAAAATCAACAAGGCAAAGAGCAGACGGACCTGAGGCCGGGCTCCGGTGTAATAAGACAGCTCTTCACTCATGGTCATAAAGCCGTAACGCCTGACCGGTGCAAACAGCCAGGCCAGCAATAAAATACCACAGGCACCACCAATGCCGTACAGCATGCCAGCCCAGCTGTTGGTGTAAGCAAAACCCACCGCCCCCATACTGGTGCCCGTGCCTATCATGGTTGCCACTGTGGTGCCGAGGCTCAGGCGACCGGAAACCTGACGTCCCGCCAGTAAGAAGTCATCGCTGCTGCGCTGGTGTCGGGCCAGCCAGAGACTTAAAGCAATAAGCCCGGCCAGATAGAGTGCGAACAAACTGTAAAAGACACCCAGGTTCATCGCAAGCCTCCAGCCAAGAATGACAGCGGTGTCATTTACAGTGAACTTTAGCAGGGTTGTAACAGGTCAAGTCCACTTCGACTTTGCAGTCGACCACCAACTCGGTCACAGCGCAGATCCGGGCCGGTGGTGCCTCGGCAAAGTACTCGGCAAAAACCTTGTTAAACGAAGAAAAATAGCGCGCATCGGTCAAAAAAACCTTCAGATGCACGATGTCGGCTTTGGCAAAGCCCGCTTCGGTCATGATTACCAGGCAGTTTTCAATGGCCAACCGCGATTGCTCAACGATACCACCTTCCACCACTTCACCATCGCGCATCGGAGTCTGGCCCGATACATACAACCAGCCACCGGCGGCTACCGCCTTGGCAAATGGCAGCGGCTGACCGCCTGTGCCGGTATTGCCCTCAATCCCAAAACGACGTATTGCCATGCTTCCTCCTGTCAATCCCCTAAAGGTTGGCGCTCATCCCCGCCGCGGTGACTGTCAAGCGACAGCTTAACCCGTCGCAGTTTGTCACGTGAGCGCCGCTTGTTTTGTTTGGCCAGCTCGGTCGCCAGAATATCAATCACCGCCAGCATGGCGTAGCGCGAGGCCGAGGGTTTATAAATGTAATCGGTTTCCGGTGCCTGGATCGCTAGCAGTAGATCCGACTCATGGGCCAGCAGCGAGTCTGGTTTGGTGATGGCGATGACTTTGGCGTCGTACTGCCGCGCAATGGCGGCGGCATCCACCACTTCCGGAGTATTGCCGGTCAGGGAAATCACCACCAGCACATCGGTCGGCTCGACCGCTGCAGCGACCATACGGCACAACAAACCATCCTGATAACTGCTGACCGGTACCCCAAAACGAAACAAACGGTTTTGCATTTCCAGTGAGCCGATGGACGAACCGCCCCCCATGCCAAGGCAGAGCACCATTCTGGCCTGCAACAGCCACTGCACGGCCTGATGCACCGATTCGGTTTTAAGCAACTTACGGCTTAAGTCCAGGGTGTTTTTAATGGCTTCGTACACGCCTTGAATGCCATCAAGATCCGGGCTTTCTTCAATAAACCGCTGGCCTACCGCCAGGGATTGGGCTAACTTCACTTTCAGCTGACGCACATCTTTGCAATCCACACTGCGGGCAAAACGGGTCACCGTCGCCTGGCTGACACCTGCCGCTTTGGCCAGTGCGGCGATGTTCAGCTCGGTGGCCGCCCGCACATCATTCAAGATCAACTGAGCCACTTTTTGTTCGGAGTCGCTGAGTTCGATAAAGCGCTCCGACATGCGAGATAAAATATCAATTTCAAACGTCATATTTGCGACAACCCGCGAAATAAACAAGCCTAAACTCAGGCTATAAGTGGTAATTATCAACGATACTTTGTACCATTGAGTTCAAAAAGTAAACCTTTCGGTTGGATAAATTATCAACTGCATCGCCAATTGCGTTCAAGGAGCCTGCATGCAACACAAAGCCGATCCCTGTTATCACCAACCGTCAGAGGCGTGTCTGCTCGATGGTCAGTTGCCTTTGCCGGCCGCCATCATTCGTCAAAGTGCACTGCACAATAACATTCATTGGATGCAAACCTTTGCCGAACGCGCAGGTCTGAAGCTGGCACCGCATGGCAAAACCAGCATGACACCGGAAATTTTTAAACGCCAGTTGGCCGCTGGGGCCTGGGGCTTGACAGTTGCCACTCCATACCAGGCGACCATTGCAGCCCAGGCCGGAGCCAGCAAAATTATCCTCGCCAATCAATTGGTGGGCCAGGGCAATATGGCAATCATTGCCAATTTGCTCAGACAAGGCGTGGCGGTTTATTGCTGCATCGATGATGCAACCAATGTGCAGCAATTGTCAGCATTCTTTAGTCAGCAAGACTGCCAGCTGCCTTGTTTAATTGAGCTGGGGACTTTGGCCGGACGTTGTGGGCTGCGCCATGGCGATGCCTGTCTTAGCCTGGCCAGTGAGATTCAACAATCAGCAGGCCTCTTGCTGGCTGGGCTGGAGTTTTACGAAGGCATCGCCAAAGATGAGGCCGGTGTGCGGCAATGGGTCGCTGAGGCGGCAGCACTCTGCCTGCAACTGCAGCAGCATTTTATTGCCCCCCGAACAGCCTTGCTGACCGGGGCAGGCTCGGTCTGGTACGACATTGTGGCTGAGGTGCTGAAGAGCTTGCCAACACAGCACGGCATGGAGGTGGTATTACGTCCCGGTTGTTACATCAGCCATGATCACCAGCTCTATGCCAAAGCACAACAGCAAGTGATGGCTCGCAGCGCCCTGGCGCAGCAACTGGGCGGCGACTTGCAACCGGCGCTTGAGGTCGCAGCTTTTGTGCAGTCCTTGCCCGAGCCAGGTCTGGCTGTCCTTGGCCTTGGCAAGCGTGATATTGCGCACGATGCCGGTATGCCACAGGTGCTGGCGTTGTATCGGGATGGCAAGCGGCTGCCCTTTGATCCTGCCAACGGACAGACCGAGCGCATCATGGACCAGCACTGTTTTTGGCCCTACCCAGCGGATCTGCAGTTGCAGGTAGGCGATGTGGTGCTGCTGGGTGGCTCGCATCCCTGCCTGACATTCGACAAATGGCGCAGCATCTGGCTGGTGGACGATGCCTATCGCCCACTGCTGGCCATGGAAACCCGCTTTTAAAGCACCGGAGCCATCAAATAGGCGGCACGGGACAAAGCACGGAAGAACAGGGATTTGTTCTCAATTTCCTCCACCGTCATGATGCGGGAACGATCAAAGTCGGTCTGGAAAATCTGCTCTAAGCGCTGGTTCGGTTCATCGCCGGCAATCAGCGCGGTGATTTCAAAGTTCAACCGGAAGGAGCGGTTGTCCAGATTGACGGTACCCACACTGCTGAGGTTGTCGTCAATCAAAAAACTTTTGGAGTGCAGCACCCCTTTTTCATAGCGGTGGATCTCAATACCAAGCTCAATCAAGGGCGCGACAAAAGCATAAGCCGCCAGATACACCAGGTAGTTGTCGGTGCGCTCCGGGATAAGAATGCGCACATCCACCCCACGCAACGCCGCCAGCTTGAGTGCTGATAGCACCCCTTCATCCGGCACAAAATAAGGGCTGGATATCCAGAATCGATCGACGGCGCTGTGGATCAGGTGCTGCATCATCAAACTGGCGGTTTCATGCCGATCGGCCGGGCCGGAAGGCAGTATCAGAATGGGTAAATCGGCCCGGTCGGACAGTGTGGCGTCCCAATTGAGATCTGGAATGGTATCGCTGGACCAATACCAGTCTTCGACAAAAGACAGCTGCACACTCATCACTGCAGGGCCGGTTATTTTAAGGTGAGTATCCCGCCAATGGCCGTAGCGCCGGCTTAACCCCAGGTACTCGTCACCAATGTTGGCCCCACCCAGCCAGGCATGCTTGCCATCGGTGATCACCAATTTGCGGTGATTGCGAAAATTCAACTGAAATCGGTTGCCCGGCCCTTTGGTGGAGTGAAAAGGCCGGACCTGGACACCGGCTTGCTCCAATTGACGAAGATAACGACGACCGAGCCGGTAGCTGCCAATTTCATCGTACAGCAGAAAGACCTGCACACCCTGCTCGGCTTTTTCGATAAGCGCTTGTTGAAAGCGCTGACCAATCTCATCGTTGCGGATAATGTAGTACTGCGCCAGAACATAGTGTTCGGCGGCGCGAATGCCGGCAAAAATACTGTCGAACTTTTCCTGACCGTCGATCAGGTATTCGACTTCATTGCCAGTTAACACCGGCATTTTCGCCAGTGATTCAAGTGCTTGCAGGCTACCGCGAAGCCGACTGTTTTGCAGTTGAAAACGGTCGACGGTCGACATTTTCAATTGATGCTTTAACCACAGATCCGAGTCGGTTTCACGGCGCGAAATGACATAGCCCTGGAATTTAGAGCGGCCAAAGATCCAATAGGCCGGTACCGAGACATAAGGAAAGGTGTTTAACGAAATGATCCAGGCGATACTGCCCTGCGAGGTGCGCGATGACATCAGTGCATCGAGCGACGACAGCGCCCCCAACACATGAAACAACAGCATAATGGCCACCATCAAACGGCGGCGCTTGCTCAGCACTGGCACCCCAGGGATCGCAGGCAAAGGCTTCCCCGCCACCTGGCGGATCAGGGCAGAAAACTTCTTAATCATAACTGGGCATCATGCATCCGGCTGTTTCGCGCTGAGGCCGTACTATAGCAGCAAGGCAGGTCGCGCAACAAGCCAAACTGGAAGCCAGGGCGTGTTGACCTTAGTCAGGCAGAGCGCCGCATCACCGCAGCCTGGTAAGGACGAAGGCGGGATGTCAGCAAACGCAGCACAGTGCCTGCAGCTAAAGCTTTGCCAGTTAAAGTGTCGGCGGGTTGCAGCAACAAGGTTTGGGCGCACTGGCCATCTGTGGTGAGCACCAGCGCCAAGACGCCCTGCTGCCCAACCAGCTCGACCAATTGCAAGGAATGCAGCGGCCGGTGATTGGCGATGTCGGCAAAGTACCAGCTTTTATGCCCCTGAGCGCGCATAAAGTTAATAGCAGCCAGTGCCGTCAGAGTGAAGTAAAGTCGCTGCTCGGCATCAAGCGCACCTTGCTCCAACACCTCCAGCAGCTGCCAGTAACGCTCGGCATCCTGCATGGTGAAGGCTTGCTCGCTGGCCGGAAGATGCAGTTGCTCAGGGCCAAATGGCACCGGAAACGCCAGCTCGGCGCTCATGTCCAGCACCAACTGTTGCCGCTGTGGGCAGTAGGTCCAGCACCAGTGTTCCGACGGTGACAGCATAAGGCAATCCTAAGCTATTAGAAATATTGATCATTTCTGCAAGTATAACAACTTATGATCAAAGTGAAATTCGAATTTCTTCTAATAAAAAAGGATCCTGCCAGGATCCTTATAAGGGGTACAGGATCCGTCAGAGGCTGTCGACGATCGTCTTGACCAGCGCCGGCCCGCGGTAGATAAAACCGGTGTAACATTGCAGCAAGTTGGCGCCGGCTGCCAGTTTGGCCTGGGCCGAAGCAGCATCGACAATGCCCCCTACCCCAATCAGCGGAAAGTCCTTACCCACGGCTTGACGCAATTGCTGCAACACCTCGGTGCTTTTTTGTTGCACCGGCAAGCCGCTTAAACCGCCGGCTTCTTCGGCATGCTTCATGCCTTCAACCCCGGTGCGCGCTAAAGTGGTGTTGGTGGCAATGGCACCATCCATTTTGTTGCGCAGCAACGCCAAAGCCACTTGCTGCACCTCGGCTTGGTCCATGTCCGGAGCAATTTTGACAAAGACTGGTACGTACTTATCGTACTGTGCCTGCAAATCGAGTTGCTCGTTGCGTACCGTTTGCAGCAGCTCATCCAGTGCATCACCGTATTGCAATTCACGCAAGCCTGGCGTATTGGGCGACGAAATATTGACCGTAATGTAGCTGGCGTGCGGATAGACCTTGCGCATGCAGTGCACGTAATCGTCTTTGCCCTGCTCATTTGGCGTGTCTTTGTTTTTGCCAATGTTGATGCCCAGGACGCCCTGATAACTGGCCTGTTTGACGTTGTGTACCAGGTAATCCACCCCTTTGTTGTTAAAACCCATCCGATTAATGATGGCTTCAGCTTTGGGCAAGCGGAAAATTCTCGGCTTGTCGTTGCCGGCCTGAGGACGCGGCGTCACGGTGCCTACTTCGATAAAGCCAAATCCCATTTGACCAAAGGCATCGATGCAGTCGGCATTTTTATCCAGGCCCGCAGCCAGGCCAACCGGGTTATCAAATTGGATCCCGGCCACCGTCACAGGCTTCACCGGCACATCCTGCCGCCAGGCCATCGCCAGCGGGGAATGAGCGCAGCGCTTCAAAGTCCCTAACGCTAAATTATGGGCGCGTTCGGCATCACAGGCAAACATCAGACTTCTGGCAAAGGGATAAAACATCGCAAAGACTCCGGGCTGTGCAAAAGAAACCCCGGTGATTAACCGGGGTTTCGGAGGTTAAACTGCGGGCTAGTTTACCCTGAAGACTCAGGATTTAACAGGCTCACAATGATGGCTAAGCAGCATCAATTCACGCAAGGCCACCGAGAACTTGGCGAACTCGTGGGTCTTGGTGGTTTTGAACTCTGCCAGCATCATACGCCAGCGCTCCAGCAAGGCGTCGTGCTCCTCGAGCCAACTGGCGATAACAGCTTCTGCATCGCATGCGCCGCCACAGCTCCGTACCACCACAGCCGCCAGTGAGCGTTGCTGCCAGTCCAGCTCTTCGCGGTAGCTGGCCCGAGCCAGTGCCTGCCAATGGTTAGCAACCGGCTGATGGGTAATTTGCTCCAGGAACCAGTGCAGATCCAGACTGTCGCCCAGCTTGAAATAAATCTCTGCGGTCAGCGCCAGTGAGGTTTGCTCGGCATCGGCAACCTGCGCAATGTCCATCACTGAGAAGACAGTACTGAGGTAAGCCAGATAACGTGCAGTCGTTTCCGGAACCCCTTTTTCCTGGTAGGCCTTGAACTGCTTATCCAGTTCGGCCATTTCTTTTTCTGCCATAAAGCGCGGCAGGTTGGCCGATAACTCTTTAAAGGCCGGCTTGAAGAAGGCCAGTGTTTGCTGAATATCCAGTGCCTTGTTGCGATGACGCAGGAACCAGCGGGTCGCCCGGCGTAAGGTGCGGCGCAGTTGGTGCAGCAACTTGGTTTGCAGGCTGGCCGGGATCTTGTTATCCAAGGCCCGCAGTGCATCCCAATGGGTGGGCACATCCAGCAAATCACGCGCCATGGCGTAGCACAACAACAGCTCTGCCACACTGCTGCCGGTCTCTTCGCGCATGCGCTGTGCGAAGTTCGGGCCCATTTCATTGACCAGCTGGTTGGCCAGCTTGGTGGCAATGATTTCACCTTTCAGTGGGTGCTGCTCCATCTCGGCGCTGTACTTTTTCTGCAGCACTTCAGGGAAAGCAGCAAAGAGCTCTTGTTTAAAGTACGGGTTCTCATAAATCTCTGGCAGTACCAGCTGCTCTTTTAACACCATCTTGCCGTAAGCGGTCAGGATCGACAGCTCAGGACGGGTCAGGCCCTGGCCTCGCGCCATGCGATCCGACAATTCATCATCGGATGGCAGGAACTCCAGCTCACGGTTTAATTTGCCGTCTTTTTCCAGCGTATGGATAAAGCGGGTGTATTCTTTCAGCTGATCCGCACCCAGCAGGCCTGAAATGGAAATGCTCTCGGTTTGCTGATAACAGTCTTCAATCACCAGACGCGCGACATCGTCGGTCATATCCACCAACAAAGCATTGCGCTGTTTCAAGGTCAGATCGCCAGAGGCAACCAGGGCGTTCAGCAAAATCTTGATGTTAACTTCGTTATCCGAGCAATCCACCCCACCGACGTTGTCGATAAAGTCGGTGTTGATGCGACCGCCCTGAGCAGCGAATTCAATCCGGCCACGTTGGGTTGCCCCCAGGTTACCGCCTTCACCAAAGATTTTGGCTTTGAACTCTTTGCCATTTAAGCGCAGTGCTTCGGTACCGCGATCACCGACTTCGGCGTGGCTTTCATCGCTGGCTTTCATGTAGGTGCCGATACCACCGTTCCAAATCAGATCGACCGGCATCGCCAGACAAGCACGGATCAATTCGGTCGGTGTCATGGTCGCTTTGCTGGTGCCGAGCATTTTCTTCATTTGCGGTGTCAGTTTGATCGACTTGGCACTGCGCAGGAAGATGCCACCCCCTTCCGAGATCAGGGATTTGTCGTAGTCCTCCCAGGTGGATGAGGTCAACTTGAACATCCGCTCCCGCTCCTTGTAGGAGCTGGCCGCATCCGGATTCGGATCGATGAAGATGTGCATGTGGTTAAAGGCAGCCTGCAACCGAATGTGCTTCGACAGCAGCATGCCATTGCCGAACACGTCCCCAGCCATGTCACCGATGGCGACACAGGTGAAATCGGTGCTTTGGCAATCGATGCCGATTTCGCGGAAATGACGCTTGACCGATTCCCAGGCACCGCGGGCGGTAATGCCCATGCCTTTGTGATCGTAGCCATTGGAGCCACCTGAGGCAAAGGCATCGCCCATCCAGAAGCCGTACTCTTCGGAAATGCTGTTGGAGATATCTGAGAAAGTCGCGGTGCCTTTATCGGCCGCCACTACCAAATAAGGATCGTCCTCGTCCAGTCGTACCACATCGTTGGGTGGCACAATCTCGCCTTTGACGATGTTGTCGGTAACATCCAGCAAACCGCGAATAAAGGTGCGGTAACAGGCTTTGCCTTCGTTGATAAAGGCTTCACGGCCACCGGTTTCGGGCAATTGCTTACACACGAAACCGCCTTTGGCACCAACAGGCACAATCACAGTGTTCTTCACTTGTTGCGCTTTTACCAAGCCCAGTACTTCGGTGCGGAAGTCTTCACGACGATCCGACCAGCGCAAACCGCCACGAGCAACTTTACCGAAGCGCAAGTGCACCCCTTCGACCCGCGGTGAATAGACAAAAATCTCGAAGGCTGGCACTGGCAATGGAATTTCCGGGATCAGCTCTGGCTTGATCTTCATCGAAATGTACGGCTTCTCCAAACCTGCTGCATCGGGCTGGAAGTAATTGGTGCGCAAAATGGCGTGCACAATATCGACAAAGCGACGGATAATGCGGTCGTCGTCCAGATTAGCAACGTGCTCCAGCTCTTCGGTAATTTGCTGCTCCAGCTTCTCGATGGCTTTGGCAGAGACCTTGCTGGATGGAGAGAACTTGCCGTTGAACAGTTCCACAATCAAACGAGCCAGTTGTGGGTAACGGCTGAAGGTGGTTTCAATGTAGTTCTGGCTGAAGGTACCGCCAATT
>SKGJ01000432.1 GCA_007117525.1 Alkalimonas sp. | reverse complement strand
CATAAACTGGCGCCGGGTATTGACCAACGGCTGGCCATCGTGGTGGATCCGATGCTGGCCACTGGCGGCTCCATGATTGCCACCATCGATCTGTTAAAACAACAGGGCTGTCGGCACATCAAAGCATTGGTGTTGGTGGCCGCGCCGGAAGGCATTGCCGCCCTTTCGGCAGCCCATCCTGATATAGAGCTTTATACCGCGGCCGTTGACGTAAAATTGAACGAGCAGGGCTATATTCTGCCAGGGTTGGGCGATGCCGGCGATAAGCTGTTTGGTACCCGCTAAGGGCTCCAATCGTAGTCGTTGCAACCGGGCGATAAATTGCCTAGAATAAAATAGAGCTTTTACTCTAAAGGATCGCCATGCGCTGTTCGAACTTCATCACAGCCCGAACTGCCCCAGTGTTGGCTTTGCTGGCAACTCTTGGCAGCCCAATCGACGGACACAGCAGCAGCCTGAGCTTTGCCGAGGCGGAGCAGCAGCTGGCCACCAACTGGCAATGGCTGGCACAACAAGCCGATGTTGATGCCTGGCAGGCACAGCAGCAGGCACTGAACAGCCTGAACCTGCCACAGCTGAGTGTCACCATTGCTGGGATTGCCTATGAAAAAGACGTGCGTTTTGACATCCCGGTAATCAATCAACCGGCCGAGCTGGATGTTTTTCGTAGCGGCATTCGCTCCCAGCTCAATCTGCTGTGGCCACTGTATACCGGTGGCCGAACTCAGGCCGCCCAACAACAGATTGCTGAGCGGGTAGGTGAAGCCGAAGCCGAGCAACGACTGCAGCAGCAAAAGCTGATCAAGCGTTTATTCGATTTGTATTTTTCCGCTCAGATGACCCGCCAGGTGGTTCAGGTGCGGCAACAGGCCTTAAGCACTCTGGAACTGCATGTGCATAAAGCCAAACGTTTCGAGCAAGAGGGTCTGATTACCGCCCTGCAACGCATGCAAGCAGAAGTCGCCCACGCCGATGCCAGACGAAGCCTGATTGAAGCACAACACCAGGCGAGCGATGTGCGGGCCGCGTTGGCGAATTTACTGCAAGCACCGTCTTTGCAGTGCTTGAGTACACCACTACCGGCTCCAGTGCAGTTGGAGCACCCGGCCGATTGGTATCTGCAATTGGCGAAGCAGCACAACCCGGTGTTTTCTCAGCTTAGCGCCAAAGCCGGACAACTGGCACAGCAACTGCGTATTGAGCAAGGCAAGCGGCTGCCCGAGGTCTTTTTGGTGGCCAGTTACGACTTGAACCGCTCGGCAACGCCTTTAACCGAGCCCGACTGGAGTGTCGGCCTGGGCATGCGCTACCACTTCACCACCCCGATTAACCGCAGCGCCAGTGCCACTGCGGTGGTAAACCGGCAGCAGCAACTGCAATATACTGAGCAGCAAGCCAGTGCAGACATACAGTTGGCTGTTGAAAGCAGCTACCGCTTGGTGCAACAGCAGCAGCAACACTTTGAGCTGCTGCAACAGGATCTGAAACTGGCTCGGGAGCATGCCAGGTTGCAGCAACATGCGTTCGCCGAAGGCATGGCCACCTCACTGGATGTCACCGATGCGCGGTTAAAACAAGCGGCTGCCGAAATCCAGGCTTTGCAGGCCGCCTTTTTACATGCCAGTGCCCTGGCGCAATTGGCCCAACTGACCGGCCAGCCAGAGCTGCTTGGCCGCTGGCTGCCCACACTGCAGCAACAGCAGCCCTGCTTAGATGATTAAGGAAGTCCCATGTCCCTGAAAAAAATACTGATCCCGTTATCCGCACTGCTGCTGGTGGTTGGACTCTTTTGGTGGCTTTGGCCTGAACAGCAGCCGGAGTTGCTGCATGGCGATGTGGAAGTGCGCGAAGTGCGGCTGGCCAGTAAAATTCCGGCTCGGGTGCAACGGTTGCACGTGCGCGAAGGTGATCAGGTCAGCGCCGGTCAGTTGCTGCTGGAGCTGGATAGCCCGGAGCTGAATGCAAAACTGGCTCAGGCTGAGGCAGCCGAGGCGGCGGCGCAGGCCCTGCTGGACGAGGCCGAAGCAGGCCTTCGTAAAGAAGAAGTTGAAATGGCCAGACTTGACTGGCAACGGGCCATGGTGCAACAAAACCTCTATCAGACCACCCTGAACCGGCTGCGCAATTTGCAGCAAGAAGGCCTGGTATCGCAGCAGCAACTGGATGAAGCCACGGCCAAGTGGCAGGCAAGCCGGGATCAAGCCAAAGCGGCCGAGGCCCGTCACAGCATGGCGGCTGCCGGTGCCAGAGAGGAGCAACTGCGGGCGGTTCAGGCACAAAACCGCCGGGCTGCCGCTGCTGTGGCAGAAGTCGAAGCCTACCGGCTGGAAACACAACTGAAAGCCCCGGTGGCCGGCGAAGTCGCCAGCATCGTCATTCAACAGGGCGAATTGGCACCCGCTGGTTACCCCATTATCACCCTGGTGGACCCAAGCGACAGCTGGGTAGTATTCAGCATTCGTGAAGACAAACTGAATGCGCTGGTTCCGGGTCGATCTTTCGAGGCCTGGGTGCCCGCCTTGAACCGCTCACTGGAGTTTACTGTCAGCCGGCTGAATGCCTTGCCTTCTTTTGCCAACTGGAAGCAGGTGCGGGGAACCCCCGGCTACGATCTGAAAACCTTCCAGCTCGAGGCCCGGCCGAAGGCACCACAGCCTGATCTCAGAGCCGGCATGACGGTGATCCTGGCGCTGGAGGACTAATGCCGGCTTTTTGGCACAGCAGCCGCCGTGAACTGCAGCATGTAACGCAGGACAAAGGCGATCAACTGCTGGCAGTATGGCTACTGCCCTTGTTGTGTTTGCTGGTGGGCTGGATTTTCTCTGCCGGACAGCCTGAGCGATTACCTATGGCGGTGCTGGATCAGGATCAAAGTGCCCTTTCCCGTCAACTAATCCGACTGGTCGATGCCGGCCCAGGCGTGGAGGTAGCGCTGCAGCTGCAAGACAGCAAAGCGGCAGCCGATGCGCTGCGCCAACGACAGGTCTATGCAGTGCTGGTGTTGCCGCAAGGATTGGAGCAGCGCATTTATCAGGGGCAGAGCAGCGAGCTGGTGCTAAGTCTGAACAGTCAGTACACCACCTACGCCTCCACCTTGCAACGGGGCATCCGCCAGGCGCTGATGACCGCCGGCGTGGCCATCGGCTTGGACCGACTTGAGCGCCAGGGCCTTTCGGCCGAAGCCAGCCTCAGTACCCTGCTACCGGTGCAGGTATTGGCGACGCCCTTGTTTAACGAAGGGCCAAGCTACGAGGTGTTTTTGGCCGCCACCCTGATCCCAGCATTGTTTCAAATACTGGCGATGGTGGTCACGGTCTCCGCCATTGGCCGTGAGCTGCGTGACGGGACCGCCATGGCCTGGCGTGCAGCGGCCGGTGGTT